>NZ_JBQQCB010000055.1:0-66599 GCF_052246675.1 Nonomuraea sp. KM90
TCTACCACTACATCGGCAACAACAACCAGGAATGGAACGCCATCATGGCCACCGCCGTGATCGCCTCCATCCCCGCCACCATCCTGCTCGTCATCGCCCAGCGCTACGTCGCCGCCGGCGTCACCGCCGGAGCCGTGAAGGACTGAGTCGTGCCCTCGCCCGCTCCCCCGTCACGGCGCGCCGATCCGCAGCGCGGGCGGCACGATCTGCTCGTACGCGGGCAGGTGCTTGACCAGCCCGGTCGCGCGGTGGAAGGCGATGGCCGTGTCGAACGAGGCCCGCGAGAACCCGATCTCCGCCGGGATCTCGGCCCGCATGAGGCCCGGCAGCTCGGCCAGCGCCTTAGGGTCGATCCCCTTGAGGTAGACCGTCAGCATCCGGGTGATCTCGGCGGGGTCGGCCTCGTGGATGAAGCGCTGCGCGCGCCCGAGCGCGTTCTGGAAGGCGGCGACCTCCTTGGGCTTCTTGTCGATGATCCGCTGGGTGGTGAACACGACGCCGTGCGCGGTCCGCTCCAGCCCGGGCACGTCGCCGGCGGCGGGCGAGATGAAGCGGGTGCCGATGCCGGCCGCGGCGGCCTGCTGGGCGATCGGCTGGAAGAAGGCCAGCGCGTCCACCCGGCCGGCCTTGAGCGCGCCCAGCGCCGAGGCGGCGGTGCTGCCGAGGTTGACCAGTTCGCAGTCCGTGGCGGAGTTCAGCCCGACCTTCCCGAACAGGTACGTCACCAGCGCCTCGGTCCCGCTGCCCGGCCCCGTGATGCCGATCTTCTTGCCGCGCAGGGCGCGGATGCGCTGGTCGAGCGGATCACCCGCGGCGGCACCGGTGAAGGAGGAGCCGACGACCACGTCCACGTAGTACCGGTCCACCAGGTTGGCCACCAGCCGGCCCTTGTCGTCGATCCTGGCCAGGTTCAGCGCGTCGGTCAGCACGCCGGCGCCCAGGTCGATGCTGCCCGACTTGAGGGCCGCCGCCACCTTCGCGCCGGTGCCGAGCCGGGGCCGCTCGCCGAGCCTGACCCCCTCCTGGGTGAAATAGCCCTTCTGCTCGGCCACGAAGAGCGGGAAGAACGCGACGGAGTTGCTGATCTGGCCGACGTTCAGCACGCCCGGCGGCGTGGTGGAGCTGCGCTGCGCGCAGCCGGTCACGACCAGGACGAGGGCGGCCAGGACCGGCAGGACCGCGCGCCGCACCGGCCACCTCGCCGGCCACCTCACCGGCCGCCGCACCGGCCATCTCACCGGCCATCTCACCGGCCGCCTCACTGCTCCGCCCCGATCGGCTTCCACCGGCCGACCCGGCGGTCGAGCAGCCCGACGACCAGGTTCAGCAGGGCCGCGATCACGCTCAGGACGACGAGCGTGGCGAACACCCCGGCGGTGTCGAACTGCGCGGCGGCGTCGTTGATCAGGTAGCCGAGCCCCCGGTTGGAGGCCACCAGCTCGCCGATCACGGCGCCGATGAGGGCGTACGGGATGGCCACCTTGAGCCCGGTGAGCAGGCCGGTCATGGACGACGGGACGACCACCTTGATCATGATCTCCCGCCGGCCGCCGCCCATCAGGCGCACGGCGTCGATCAGGCCGCGGTCAACCTCGCGCACGCCGGCGGCCGTGTTGAGGAAGACGAGGAAGAACACCGTCGCGGCGGCCAGCAGCACCTTCATGTGCATGCCGATGCCGAACCAGACGATGAACAGCGGCGCCAGCGCCACCTTCGGGATCGCGTACAACGCCATGATGAACGGGTCCAGCACCCGGTAGACGGCCTGCGCCGAGGCCAGCAGGAAGCCGGTCAGCGCGCCGGCGACCGCGCCGACCAGGAAGCCGTACACCACCTCCTGCACCGTGATCCAGGTGTTGGACCACAGCGTCCCGTCCTGCTGCCACTGCACCAGGCGGGTCCAGATGTCGCTCGGCCGGCTGGTGAAGGTGATGTCGAACCAGCGCTCGGCGGTCAGCTCCCACGTGACCAGCAGCGCCACCACCAGCGCCGCCCTGGCGGACCAGACCGTGACGGTGCCGCCGTGCCTGCTCCACCAGCTCCGGTCGAGGTTCACCCGCTCGATGGCGGTCATCGCGCTCCCTCCCGCAGGGCCCCGGTCAGCTCGCGGTGCAGGGCCACGAAGACCGGATCCACCCTTAACTCGTCGGCGTCCCTGGGTCTGGGCAGGTCGACGGTCCGGTCGAGCACGATGCGGCCGAGCCGGCCGAGCACCACGACGCGGTCGCCGAGCAGCAGCGCCTCCTCGATGTCGTGGGTCACGAACACCACCGTCTGCCCGCTCTCCCCCCACAGCCGCAGCAGCTCCGCCTGCAAATCGCCGCGGAGCTGGGCGTCGAGCGCGCCGAACGGCTCGTCCATGAGCAGCGTCTCGGGATCGCCGGCCAGCATCCTGGCCAGGCTGACCCGGCGGCGCATCCCGCCGGACAGCTCGCGCGGGTAGTGCCGCTCGAACCCCTGCAGGCCGACCTTCCCGATCAGCTCCGCCGCGCGTTCCCTGCGGCGCTGGGCGGGCACGCCGCCGATCTCCAGGGGCAGCTCGACGTTCTTGTGGACGCTGCGCCACGGCATGAGCGTGTCGGACTGGGTGAGGTAGCCCATCTCCGTACGGGGGCCGCGGACCGGCTCGCCCCGGTAGGTGACCGTGCCGGCGGTCGGCGTGGTGAGGCCGGCGAGCAGGTTGAGCATGGTCGACTTGCCGCAGCCGCTGCGGCCGAGCACGGTGACGAAGCTGCCCTCGGTGATCCGCAGGTCGAAGCCCTGCAGCGCGACGATGCCGACGTCGTCCTTGGCGAACTGCTTGGCCAGGCCGCTGACCTCGATGACCGTATGGTTCCCTGAGCCGTTCTGTGGGCCGTTCCGTGGGCCTTTCCCTGGGCCGTTCCCTGGGGCGCTCATCGGGCGCCCGCCAGCAGGCGGGAGTTGTCGACGGCCATGGTCCTGACGTCCTTCTCGGTGAAGCCCTCGGCCAGCAGCCGGTCGGCGAGCAGGGCGAGGCCGTCCTCGACGGGCGGGTTGAACGGCTGGCCCAGATCGCTGGAGAGCACGGAGTGCTCGGGGCCCACGGCGGCGATGTGCTCGAACCAGGTCTCCCAGGAGACCTTGCCGGAGTGCGGCGTGGTGAAGCAGCGTTCGAGCAGGGCACCCCGGGCCGCGAGCGCCCGCTGCCGGTCGACGGCGACGCGCTGGGAGGTGAACTCCGGATGGGTGATCACGATGCGCCGCACCCCCTCCGCCACGGCCGCGTCCACCACCGTGTCGATCTCGTCCGCGCTGAGGTGGCCGGTGGCCAGGGTGAGGTCGTGCGCGGCGATCAGCCGCAGCACCTGCCTGGTCGGCTCCGGGACGGCGCCGCCGGGCGCGACCACCTCCACCGGGTCGGCCGCGATCCCCGCCTCCCGCAGCTCGGCCTGGAGCCGGGCCCACATGGGCGGCGTGGCCCCCTCGGGGTCGGTGGCCGTGCAGGCCCGCTGGTTGGCGCTGTCCACGGTGGGCAGCCACACGACCTGGGCACCGCTGCGGGCGGCGATCTCGACGGCGATGGGGTTCATGCCGCCCACGGACGCGTTCAGGGTGATCGCGCCGACCGCCCCGAAGCCGGGCACCGCGGCCCGTACCACCGCAGCCCGCTCCGCTGTGGGGACATAGTGCGACTTGAGGACGAATCCGGCGAGCCCGACCTCGGCGAAGCGCGCCGCGAGGGTGAGGTCGTCGATCCGCCTGCGCATCACGTCGGGCGCCACGTGGATGTGGATGTCGTAGGCGCCCGCGACCAGCTCGCGGGCTCGGGCGGAAGGCTTGGGATGGTCCGGCATGCCTGACCCCTAAAATTGTCGCCATCTTGGTGAAACAAATTGTTAACAATATGGCCGACAACCGTCAAGGGGTCTGGTTCTCATTCCTGGCGGGCCCGCAGCGCCTCGATCACGCCGAGCAGGTGGCGGCGGGCCGCCCGCTCGGCCGCCTCCGGGTCACCGGCGCAGACGGCGTCGATGATGGCCAGGTGCTCGCCCAGCGACACCGCCGGCCGGCCGCGCTGCATGGCCAGCCGGAACTGGTGGCGTACGAGCTGGGCGCGCAGCCGCTCCAGCACGCCGCCCGCGGTGGACTGACCGCTCAGCTCCCTGATGCGGCGGTGCAGCGCCTGGTTGGCGGCGGAGTAGCCGAGCACGTCGCCCGAGGCGACCGCCTCGGACATCCGCTCGCCCAGGTCGCGCAGCTCGCGGGCCTCCGCCGGGCCCACCCGCTCGGCGGCCTTGGCCGCACACAGGCCCTCGACCACCATGCGCACCTCGGAGATCTCGATGGCCTCCGCCAGGGAGACCGCCCGCACCCGCGCGCCCCGGTTCTGGACCCGCTCCACCAGGCCCTCGTTGGCCAGCTGCAGGAGCGCCGAGCGCACCGAGCTCCGGCTCGCCGAGAACCGCTCCGACAGGTCGGCCTCGACGAGGCGCTGGTCAGGCACGAACTCACCCCGCATGATCCCGTCACGGATCGCGTCGAGCACCGTTCCCGGGTCTGTGGACACGTTCCCTCTCTCAGATTGTCAACAATCATGTAGCCCATATCGTAACGACGATTGGCGTCCATGAGGTTGCCGTCAAGAGGGAGGGTGCCACCGCTAACCGTGGCTGATGATCACCTTGCCGAAGCCGCCGCCCGACTCGCAGTACGCGAAGGCGTCGTGGAGGTGCTCGAACGGGAACACCCGGTCGATCACGGGACGCATCCGATGCGCCGCGACGGCGCGGTTCAGCTCCAGGAAGTGCGCCCGGCTCCCGGTGGCGACCCGGTGCAGCGTCGCGCCCGCCATGAACAGCGTCCCGGGGTCGATCGGCCGGGCCCCGGCGGCGCCGGACAGCCAGTAGCCGACGAAGGCCACCTCCCCGGTGGACGCGACCGACCTCAGCGACTGCTCCAGCGGACCCGCCGCGTCCACGACCCGATCGGCGCCCGCCCCGCCGGTCAGCGCGAGCACCCGCTCCGACCAGGCCGGATGTTCCCGGTAGTTGATCACGTCGTCGGCCCCGAGCGCCCGCAGCCGCTCCGCCTTGGCCGCGCCGGAGGTCGTGACGATCACCCGGGCGCCGGCCAGCTTGGCGAACCGCAGGGCGAACAGCGACACGCCTCCCGACCCGAGCGTCAGCACGGTCGCGCCGGGGCGCAGCGGGCCGCCGGTGGTCAGGGCGTTCCACGCGGTCACCGCGGCCAGGGGCAGCGCCGCGGCCTCCTCGTACGACAGGTGGTCCGGGATCGGGACGACGCCGTCCTCGCCGAGGAGCGCGTACTCGGTCAGCACCCCGTCGATCGCGGTGCCGAGCTGGGCGGCGTTGTCGCGCCTGAACGGCCCGTCGAGCCAGCGGGGAAAGACGGTGGCCGCCACCCGGTCGCCCGGCTTCACCCCGCTCACGTCCTCGCCGACGGCCACGACCTCCCCCGCACCCTCGCAGCCGGGCACGACGCCCGGCCGGATGGGCAGCGGATACTCACCGGCCAGCACCCTCAGGTCCCGGGTGCCGATCGAGTTCGCCCGGATCCTGACCAGCACCTGCCCACGGGCCGGCTCGGGCTCGTCGCGGTCGTGCATCGTCAGCCCGGCGAGGCCATGCCCCGGTTCAAGGCGATAAGTCTTCATCAAACGGCCTTTCGTCGTTGCCGACCGGACAGGGCCGGTCACCCGCTCTGCGACCGGCCACCCCGGCGCGGGCCGGTCGGTCGCTCTGGATCCTCCGCGGCGGCCCGACGTCCGGCAATTCCCCCGAGGGAATCGCCGGGTGTCGGGAGCTTCAGGTAGAAAGCTCCCGTGAGCCACGCAACCGTACGAAACGGCGTCGGGCCGGAGCTGAGCCGGTGGCGGCGAGCCCGCCGGCTCAGCCAGCTGGAGCTGGCCGGGCTGGCCGGCACGACGCAACGCCATCTGAGCTTCATCGAGAGCGGCCGTTCCCAGCCGGGACGCGAGATCGTGATCCGGCTGGCCGAGTCGCTCGGCCTGTCGCTACGCGAGCGCAACGACCTGCTCACCGCCGCCGGTTACGCGCCCGTGTTCACGGAGTCGGGCCTGGACGAGACGGCGTTGCGCCCCGTACGCGCGGCGCTCGACCAGATCCTGCACGGCCATCTGCCCTATCCGGCGCTCGTCGTCGCGCCGTACGGCCGGGTGGTGGCGGCCAACGACGCCATCGGGGTCTTCACCGAGGGCGCCGCGCCCGAACTGCTCGAACCGCCGGTCAACATGTTGCGGCTCATGCTCCATCCGGACGGCATGGCGCCCCGGGTCCGGAACCTGGCCGAATGGGGCCGCCACGTCATCGAGAACCTGCGCGCCAGGGCCCGCCGCAGCCCCGACCCGCGCCTCGACGACTTCGTCGCCGAACTGACCGGGTACGTCCCCCAGGCCCCGCCCGGCCCCGAGCACCTCGGCTTCGCCGTACCGATGCGGCTGACCTGCGCGGACGGCGAGCTGCGGCTCATCACCACGCTGACCTCGTTCGCCACCGCGACGGACATCACGCTGGCCGAGCTCCACCTGGAGGCCTTCCTCCCCGCCGACCAACCCACCGCCGACCTCCTCCGAACCCGCGCCACCGACCCGCTGCCCAGAACCCCCGCAACCGGCCCGCTCGGGCACCCCTCGGCCCCCGGCGCCTGAGCCACCGCCGTGGCCCGTCGCCCCGTCGAGCGGACGCCGGCCCAGCCCGGGCCGGGTGCTCCCTTCAGCGGCGCGGTCGGCCACGGCGCGGTAGGCGGCATCCCGATCGCGGTCACCACTCAGGCCCGACCGGCGCACAAACCGCGATCATGATCCTGTCCCCATGCGGGTCTACGAGATCGCGCGGTGGCCGAGATCGCCGTCGGCGCCCCCGAACCTGATACTTTTTGTCGCGTTTTATCGGGACCGGCCAAGGACTGCTGATGAGACGACAGGTACGCGTTCCCCTCCCCGACGGCGCTTCGCTGGCCGCGACCGCGGCGCTGCCCGAGGGGACCCCGCCCGCGACCGGATGGCCGGGGGTGGTGGTCGTGCACGAGATCTACGGCGTCGAGCCCGACATGCTGGAGGTCGTGGACCTGTTCGCCGGGCACGGGTACGCGGCCGTCCTGCCCGACCTGTACAGCCACGGCACCCGGGTCGGGTGTCTGGCCCAGGCCATGCGGCAGCTCGCGACCGGCCGGCCGGGCCGCCCGGCCGCCGACATCGACGCGACCCGGCAGTGGCTGGCCGGTCTCGAGGAGGTCGACGGCGACCGGCTCGGCGTGATCGGCTTCTGCATGGGCGGCGGATTCGCCCTCGCCTACGCGGCGGGCGCCCCGCCCGGCGTACGCGCCGCGTCGGTGAACTACGGCGCGGTGCCCCGCGAGCGGCAGGAGCTGGGGTCGGTGTGCCCGGTCGTGGGCTCCTACGGCGGCCGCGACGCCGGTTTCCGGTCCCAGGGCACGCGGCTGCGGGAGCACATGCGGGCACTCGGCATCGAGCACGACGTCGAGATCTACCCGGAGGCCGGGCATTCCTTCATGACCGACGGCCACCACCCGGTCGCCAGGCTCGCGCTGTTCCCGCTGCGTCACGGCCTCGTCCGGCCGGCGGCCGACGACGCGTGGCAGCGCACGTTCGCCTTCTTCGACAGGCACGTCGCCGGCCACGGGTAGCGCGGGCCGCCTCCGCGCTCGAAACGGGCTCGCGGCCGTTATGATCTCCTCGTCGTGAGGGCCCGGATCGGGACGAACCATGACGGCGGAGCCCGGACGCGCCGGCCCGTGCGGCGGGTGAGGGCGGCCTCCGAGGTGGACGCCGAGGTGGACGCCGAGACGGTCAGCGAAGGGTCCCGTAAGGCCACCTGATTGCGAGGCGACGATGCGCGACCAGTTGCTCACCGCCCTGCGCGCCCGGCTCGCCACGGTGTCGGACACCGGCGACGCCGCCGGCGCGCTCGGCCCCGAGGCGGCGGACGAGGCCGAGCGGCTGCTGGAGTTCCTCGCCATCGGCGACGGCGTGGACCAGGAGATCCTGTACGTGGCCGGCCTGCTGCACTGGCTGCGCGCCGCGGCCGGGCCCGAGGAGGGCAGGCAGGAGGCGTGGGAGCGGACGGTCGTCCTCCTGATGCCCCTCTATCTGGCCCAGCCGGAGTCCCTGCCCGGCCAGGTGCGCTCCTCGTTCGCCGAGGCGCTGGGCCCGGACGAGCCGGTGGGCGAGGAGCGGGCGCACGCCTCCGCCGAGGCGCTGTCGAACCTGGCCATGTTCGTGCTCGAACGCTTCACCCGCCTGCGGCGGCCCGGCGACGGCGAGGCGTCGATCGGGCTGCTGCGCCGGTCCGCGTCCTTCCTGCCCGCCGGCCACCCCTCCCGCCCGACGGTCCTGAGCAACCTCGGGTACGCGCTCATGCTCCGCGCCGCGCAGGCCCCGCCGGACGACGGCACCGAGCCGCCGGACATCGACGAGGCCATCGCGGTGCTCAGGGAGGCGTACCGGGACACGCCCAGGGAGCACCCGAACCACGCCCGCTGCGCCAACGGCCTGGCCCTGGCCGTGCGGGCCCGGGCCATGGCGAGCCGCGACCTGGCGCTGCTGGCCGAGGCCGTGGAGCTGTTCCGCGCCGCCGTGGAGACCGCGACTGACGCGGACGCGAACCTGCCGCAGATGCTCACCGACCTGGCGTCCTCGCTGCTGCTCCCGGTGAACTCGGGCGGCCAGGCCGATCCCGCCGCGCTCGACGAGGCCGTCTCCGCCCTGCGCAGGGCCGTACACCTGACTCCCGAGCGCGGCGCCGAGCGGCGCGCCCGGCTGAAGCTGCTCGCCGCGGCCGAGCTGCTGCGGTCGCCGAAACCCGCCGCTCCCGTCCGGCTCAGCCCGGAGACCCGGCGCCGCGTGGACGAGCTGACCGGCCTGATCGGGCGGTCGATCCCGGCCACCGGCGGGGCCGCCTCGGACGAGCCGGACAACTGGCTCTCCGTCGCCGCCCGGCTGCTGGGCATCGCCCCGTCCGACGGCGAGGGGCATCACGCGCAGCTCATGGACCTCATGGCCGGTTTCCTGCGCGACCCGTCCGACGCCGGGCTGGAGCGCAAGGCGTTCGAGCTGCTGCGGCGGCGATCCGACGGGCTGAGCCCCGACGACCGGCTCGACGCGATGCTCACCCAGCTCTACGCCCCGCCCGAGACTCCCCCGGCGCCGGTGGACGCGGCGGGTCTGGACGAGGTGCTCGGGCTGTTCGAGCAGGCGCTGCGGGAGCTGCCGGACGGCCATCCCGAGCGCACCGCGCTGGAGCTGAACCAGGTCATGACGCGGCTCGCCAGGAACCGGCACGACGGGGCCGGGCGGATCGAGGAGACGGTCACCCTGCTGACGCGCTCGATGGAGCTGCTGCCTGCGCTGATGAGCACCCTGAACCTGTCCGCCACCACGGTGGGCGACATGTCCATGATGAGCAACGCGCTGCTGTCGCCGTTCGAGACCCTCTCGGTGACCGAGGAGGCGCTGAAGGGCCACCGCGCGAGGCTCGCCGCCCTGCCGGAGGACGACCCGGAGCACGCGGCGGCGCTGAAGGCCCTCGCCCACACGCTGTTCCAGCGCTACCAGCTCACCCATGAGGAATCGGACTACCAGGAGGCGACCGCGCGGGCCCGCCGGGTCGTCGCCGGAGGTACGGCGCACGCCACGCGCCTCGTGCTGGCGTGGGGGGTGGCGGCGCGGCTGCGGGCGATGTCGCCGCTCCCGCCGGACGAGCCGGGCCTGCGGTCGAGCGGCCTGGCCCGGCTGGCCTCCGACGAGGCCGTGTCCGCGATCGCCCGCGGCGACGCGCCGGCCGCGCTGGAGGCCATCGAGGAGGGGCGGGCGCTGCTGCTGTCCAGCGCGTTGAACGCGCGACGTGAGCTGGAGAACCTGCGGGCCGCCGACGCCGGGCTGGCCGGGCGGTTCGTGGAGCTGCGCGAGCGGATACGGGCGGCCGCCGCCGATCCCGGCCATGAGCCGACGGCTGCGGAGTTCGGGCGGCTGAGCGAGCTGGCCGGGGAGTGGAGCGAGCTGGCCGGCCGGATCCAGGCGCTGCCCGAGTTCGGGCGGTTCCTGATGCCGCTGCCGCTGGGCATGCCCGACCTGCGGCCGGCCGCCGCCGAGGGGCCGGTGGTGACCGTCAACGTCAACCCCCGCCGCTGTGACGCGCTGGCGCTGCGCGCTGACGGCGTCCGCCTGGTGCCGCTGCCGGACCTGCGGGCCGCCGACCTCGTCGAGCGGACCGAGACGTTCCACGCCGCGCTCGGCACCTTACGGACCGGTACGGGGGCCATGGCCGGCCAGGCCCAGCGGGTGCTGCTGGACACCCTCGGCTGGTTGTGGGACGTGCTGGCCGAGCCGGTGCTGGACGCGCTGGACCTCACCGGGCCGCCGGAGGCCGGGGCGTGGCCGCGGCTGTGGTGGTCGCCGGCCGGGCCGCTCAACTCCCTCCCGCTGCACGCCGCCGGACGGCACGCGGTCGCCGGCGCGTCGGTCCTCGACCGGGTGGTCTCCTCGTACACGCCCACCCTGCGGGCGCTGCTGCACAGCCGCGCCCGTTCCGTGCCCGCCCGCCGTGCCGGTCTGGCCGTGGCCATGCCGGCCACGCCCGGCCAGGCCGCGCTGCCGTCGACCGCGAGCGAGGCGGTGGAGGCCACCGCCCGGCTGCACGGGCTGTCGCTGATCGGCCCGGCGGCGTCGCGCGCCGCCGTGCTGGCCGCGCTGCCCGGCGCGAGCGTCGCGCACTTCGCCTGCCACGCCGGCAGCGACCCGGCCGACCCGTCGGCGAGCCATCTCCTGCTGCACGACGGGCCCCTGAGCGTCACCGAGATCAGCCGGCTCGACCTCGGCGACGCCGAGCTGGCGTACCTGTCCGCCTGCGCGACCGCCCGCGGCGGCGCCAGGCTCGCCGACGAGGCGATCCACCTGGCCTCCGCCTTCCAGCTGGCCGGGTACGCCCAGGCCGTGGCCACGCTGTGGGAGATCGGCGACCGCGTCGCGTCGGCGATGGCCGCCGGCTTCCACCGCGAGCTGGGCGCGACGCTCGACGCCCCCGCCCGGATCCCCGGCGCGCTCGCGCTGCACACGGCCACCCGCCGCATGCGGGCGGCCATGCCGGGGCGGCCCTCGGCCTGGGCGGCGTTCCTGCACTCGGGAGCGTGAGCACCCGGCCTCAGCACACCTCAATGGACTCATTGCGGGCGCTTTGGCCATCCATGAATCCCTTGTTGGAAGCATGGCTAGGAAAGCTGGAGCGAGACCGGCCGGGAGGTGGCGATGCCCCTGCGTCTGCGTCGGCTTTCTGTCCAGACGCGCCTCATCCTGGCCACCGCCGTGCTGTCGCTGCTCGGCTTCACGGGGGTCGCCGCGGTCGTGGACCTGCTGGTCCGCGGCCGGGTCGAGCAGGAGGTGTTCGAGAGCACCCAGCGGGCGGCCACCGAGTGGATCGGGTCGATGGGGACGGCGGACCCGCCGCCCGTGGCGACGTCGGACGTCAACCTGCTCCAGCTCGTCAACGTCAGCGGGCAGGTGGTGGTCTCCAGCCGGGCCGCCGCCGGCCGGCCGGCGCTGAGCGACATGTGGCCCGCCTCCGACGACCGGATCCAGCACGGCACCCGGTGCACCGCCGCCGGGTGCGTGATGTTCACCGCCACCCGGCCGTCGCCGCAGGAGGAGGAGCTGATGTGGGGCGGCGAGTCCCACGTGGTGTACGCCGGGATGGCGCAGCCGCCGATCCTGGGCACGCACCGCCTGGAATGGAGCCTGGCCGCCGGGGTGCTGGCCGCCACCGCACTGGTGACCTGCCTGGCGGCGTTCCTGATCCGCCGGACGCTGCGCCCGGTGGAGGAGATGCGCTCCAGGATCGCCGAGATCACGGTCACCGATCTGGGCCTGCGGGTGCCGCCCCCGCCGGGCCGGGACGCGATCGCCATGCTGGCCCACACCGCGAATCTGACCCTGTCCCGGCTGGAGGCGGCGGTCGAGCACCAGCGTCACTTCTCCTCGATGGTCTCGCACGAGCTCCGTACGCCGCTGACCGGCCTGCGCGCCCAGCTGGAGGAGGCGCTCATGTACCCCGACACGGACCCCCGCACCGCGATCCGGGACGCGCTGACCAGCGTGGAGCGGTTCCAGATGATCATTGACGAGATGCTCATGCTGGCCCGCGTGCGCACGACCTCGCCGCACCGCCGCGAGCGGTTCGGCCTGGGCGCCCTGGTCCGGGAGGAGGCGACGAGCCGGAAGGCGGGCGTGCTGCTGCGGGTGCGCGTCCACGACGACCCGCAGGTCTACGGCAACCGCGTCCAGCTGGCGGAGGTGGTGACGAACCTGCTGGTCAACGCCGAGCGGCACGCCCGTACGTTCGTCGAGGTCAGCGTGGAGCGCTCCGGCGGGCACGCGGTGATCGCCGTGTTCGACGACGGGGGCGGCATCGCGCCCGAGGACCGTGAGCGGGTCTTCGAGCCCTTCGTCCGGCTGGCCGACGGGCGGCAGCGCGACCCCGCGGGCAGCGGGCTGGGCCTGGCCATCTCGCGCGCGATCGCCCAGGCCCACCAGGGCAGCCTGACCGTCGAGGACTCGCCGCGGGGCGCGAGGTTCGTGCTGCGCCTGCCCCTGGCGGAGGACGGCCACCATCCCGCCGAGGTGACCCGCGCCCGCTCCCGGTAGCGGAAATCGGACGGACGCCGCGGGCCGGACGCCGACAGCACGGCCGGTGATGTCCGGCTGTTCCAGGTCGCCGCCCGCCTGGAGCGGGCCATGCGGGGAAGGACCGCGCTCCCCCGGTGTTCGCCGCCTGACAGCGGCCCGCATCCGGCCGCCGCCGCGCCGTCGTCTATCCGGCGGCGGGGTCGACCTCACTGAAGGATCTGCCCACGGCGATGTTGTCGTGCAGGAGCGTACGGCTCGCGACCGCGGTGGGCCCGCTGTTCCACGCGGGCTTGTAGATGCCCCATTTGAGATAGCCGTGCGTGGACGCGTCGTCGTTGAAGGTGTTGGCACCGGTGGCGCTCACGACCTTGCGCCAGCCGGGGCTCTTGTGGGTCAGGTGCCAGCCGTCGATCGTCCCGTCGGTGCCGTGGCTCCAGTTGAACTCGAAGACGAAGTCGTGCCACTGCCCCGGTCTCACCTCGGCGAGGTCGAAGCTGGTCTTGCTGATGGAGCTCGGTGTGGAGCAGGCCCTGCCGTCGGAGTTGACCCGCAACCGCCACTTCCCCGAGGGCTGCACGCTGAGGAAGGCGCTGGGCGGCTTGTCGGACTCACATGAACCCGTAGTAGACGGTGTCGCCGGATCCGTAGTAGCTGTCGTCGACCTTGAGCGTGTGGCTCTCCGCCCTGGTGCCGCCGGCGACCATCTGGTCGCCGTACTTCAGCTGGCTGCGCAGGGCGTACTTCCCGGTCCTCGGCAGGTCGTCCACCTGGATCGAGGTGCGGCAGCATTCGTTGGATCCCAGTTCCGGGTTTCCGGACGACTTCGACCCGTCCTCGTAGCCGAATCGCAGGGCGGCCGCCGCTCCGGCGTACGCCGGGGAGTCCACCACCGCCGGCCCGGCGACGACGAGCAGGGCCAGCGCCGCCGCCGATCTCATGGTCTTCATCGTCTTCGCCGTCGTCTCCCCAAAAAAGAGATACCCGCTGCCCCCGTAGCAGTGGGTATCGGCGTGGCCGCGCCACGACTGATCGCCACTCTACGGAGGCGCCGCGGACACCGGTGTCCGGTGAACGCCCTACAACGGGTGGTTGAGCTCGGCCAGCGTGATGAGGCCGTCGTCGAGGGCACGGCCGACGAGCTCGCTCTTGGTCCGGGCGGCCCGGCCCACGTTGGCGTACTTCACCCGGACCCGCGTGATGTAGGTGTCCACGGTCTTGACGGTGATGTTGAGCTTGGCGGCGACCAGCTCCTTGGAGGAGGACACGAACCACGCCCGCAGCACCTCGGTCTCGCGCTGTGACAGGCGCGGCCGGCCGGGCGCGTCGTCGGCGACGAGCGCCCCCGACAGCGACGGCGCGGTGTAGGGCTCGCCGCATGCGGCCGCCCGGATGGCGGGCACCAGGTGCTCGGGTCCCTCCCGCTTGGTCAGGTAGGCCAGCGCCCCGAGGTCGACGCATTTGATCGCGGTCGCGTCGTCGGTGTGCTGGGAGTACACGATCACGCGCCGGCCGTTGTCGACCAGCCTGCGCAGCTCGCCGAAGTCGGGCCGGCGCGGCACCAGCTCCAGGTCGAAGATCACCACGTCGGCGGCGGCGCCGGGCCCGGTCCAGACGTCGGCGAGCCGGTCGCCGGCGTCGATCAGCTCGATCGGCGGCACCGCCTCGGCGCACCAGGCGCCCACGCCGGCGGCGATGGCCGCGTGATCATCGATGATCACCGCGGTGATCGGTTCCTCCGGCACGTCCACCTCAACTCGCCCCTGATGCTTTCATTCCTATCGAGATGACCTGTTGTCCGGAATGTCAGACCTAAGATACTCACCTGGATGATCGACGTTAGTGGAGACTCATGAACGAGCGCGGGAGTTTTCTCAGCGCGGTGGCGGCCGTCGTGCTGGCGCTGCTCCTCGTCCTCGGTCTCGTGACGTCCATCCAGCGGTACGTGGCCGGCCCGGACAGGAAGGACGACGGAAGCGACGGCGGCGGCGTGATGCTCGCCCTGCCCACCACGGCCGACCTCTACCCGGCCAGGACCAGGCCGTTCACCAGGCCGAAGCACTGCGGCCTGGACCGCGCCACCCTCAGGACGCTCGCGCCGGGCGCCACCGAGATCCAGCGGAAGACGGGCTGCTCCTTCCTGATCCGTCCCACGGCCGTACCAGGCCTGCAGGGCGTGCTGCGCGTGAACTTCCGGGCGGGTACCCTCCCCGAGGCCATGCGCAGGTACGACCTCGCGACCAGCCAGGGCACCACCGGCCTGGCCGGCGACACGTGGCGCCGGGTCACCGGGCTCGGGGACGAGGCGATGGTCCGCTACCGGGACGACATCGGCGTCTCCGGCCAGGCCGAACTGCACTTCAGAGCGGGCACGGTGACCGCGGAGGTCCTGTACCGGATCGCCCGCGACACGGGCCGGAAGGTCCAGTCGGTGCCGGAGCGGCCCACGGTGAACGGCGCCATCCGGATCTCCGCCAAGGCGGCGGCCGCCATCGGGGCCGAGGTGACCCGGCCGACGCGGGCCGCGGCGGCCAGGCGGAGCGAGCCCGCCCGCCAGGCGCCGGACCCGTGCGGCCTGGCCGGCGACGAGGCCCTGCGGGCGGCGGGTCTCGACCCCGCCCCGCGCCGGGACGCCGGCGCCGGCGAGCGGGGCTGTTCCTGGTCGTCCGCCGAGGGCGGGCGCTCCCTCCTGGTGCGCGTCACGTCGTTCCCCGGGACCAGGCATCGCAACGGGGCGGCGGAGGCGGACCGGGCGTTCGTCCGGCTCTACCACGACACGCGGAAGGCCGCGCGCGTCTTCCACGCCCTGCGGGGGCCTGGGGAGCGGGCCATGGCCGGGTACCGGGCCGACGCCGAGATGCCCGGGGCGAAGGGGACGGCCGGCGAGGGCAAGGTCACGTTCCGGAGCGGCGGGCTCCTGGTCGAGGTGACGTACGCCGGCACGTCCGGCGGCAGGCCGCTCACCGAGGCCGCCGCGCTGAACCCGGCCCACGCCATCGCCGAGGCCGCGGCCGCCGCGCTGCCGAGATGACCGCCAGGACGCGTACGACAAGCTCGAACCGGAGTTGCGGCGCGGCGTCGTCGTCCGCGCTGTCCCGGCTGCGCACCCCCGCGCTACGGCTACTTTCCTCCGCCTGCCTCCCCTCCACCTGACCGGCTCGGTCGTCAGCGGGCCAGGCGACCCAGCAGCGCCGAGGCCGCCGTGATGCCGAGCGCGGCGGCCACGAGCAGGACCGCGAAGTCCAGCGGCAGGTGCGCGGGGATGCCGAGCAGCAGCCCGCGCAGCGCGTCCACCTCGTAGCTGAGCGGGTTGATCGCGCTGATGGCCTGCAGCCAGCCGGGCATGGCCGTGGTGGGGTAGAGCGCGTTGGAGGCGAAGAACAGCGGCATGGTGATGGCCTGGCCGATGCCCAGCAGCCGGTCGCGGGTCCGTACGATGCCGGCGATCGTCACCGACAGGCACGCGAAGAACGCCGACCCGAGCAGCACCGCCAGGATCACCCCGGCCAGCCGCAGCGGGTCCAGGGTCATGCTCACGCCCAGCAGCGCGGCGATGAGCACCACGACCACCGCCTGGATGATCGCCTTCACCCCGGCCGCGAACGCCTTGCCGGTGACCAGCGCGGCCCGCGGCGTCGGCGTGACCAGCAGTTTGGTCAGGACGCCGGAGTCGCGTTCCCAGATGATGTGGATGCCGTAGAAGATGGCGATGAACATGGTGGACTGGGCGATGATCCCGGGGGCCAGATAGTCGCGGTAGGGGATGCCGCCGGTCGGGATCACGTTGATGCGGGTGAACGTCTCCCCGAAGATCAGCAGCCACAGGGCGGGCTGGACCGCGCGGGTGTACAGCTCGGTGCGGTCGTGGCGCAGCTTCTGCAGCTCCACCACGCACATCGCGGCGACCCTGGCCGGGACCAGCCGCCACGCCGGCCTGGACCGCGGCGGGACGAGCAGCAGCCCCAGCGCGCCGTCAGCCGACGCGGGAGGCGGTGTTGCGGGTGCGGCGGACATCGCGGAACTCCCCTCCGTCATCGAAACCCGTGCCGGCGACGTCGCGGAAGACGTCCTCCAGGGTCGGGGACGAGCCGTCGCCGCGGCGGGCGCGCAGGTCGTCGGTGAGCCGGCGCGGCGTGCCGAACGCGCGCACCTGCCCCTGGTGCATGAGCGCGACCCGGTCGCAGTACTGCTCGGCCTCGTCCATGTAGTGCGTGGTGACCAGCACGGTCATCCCGCTGGCGGCGCGCACCGCCATGATGTGCTCCCACACGACGGTACGGGCGATGGGGTCGAGCCCGATCGTCGGCTCGTCGAGTATCAGCAGGCGTGGCGCGCTGACCAGCGCCTGGGCCAGTTCGAGCCGGCGTACCATGCCGCCGGAGAAGGTGCCCGCCATCCGGTCGGCGGCCTCGGTCAGCCCGACGGCCTCCAGCGCCTGGCCGACCCGGGCGGCGCGCTCCCGCCGGGGCACGTCGAAGACCCGCGCGAAGAGGGAGACGTTCTCGCGGCCGGTCAGGTTCGCGTCCGCCGACAGCTGCTGCGGCACGTAGCCGAGCAGGCGGCGCACCGCCATCCGGTCGGTGGCCACGTCGTGCCCGAAGACCCGGACCATGCCGGACGGGACCGGCAGCAGCGTGGTCACGCAGCGGATCGCGGTCGTCTTGCCCGCACCGTTGGGGCCGAGCAGGCCGAACACCTCCCCGGAGTCGACCGCCAGGTCGAGCCCGTCGACGGCCGTGGACCGCCCGAAGGAGTAGCGCAGCCCGGTACACGTGAGCGCGTCCCCTCTGGAAAGCAGCTCACCCCCGATGCCCTCGCCACCCGGCGGACCGCCCTCACCAGCGATGCCTTCGCCGCCCTGTGGGCCACCATCACGCGCCATGCCATCACCGCCCGTCATGCCGCCATCGGCCGCCACTCCGCCGTCGCCGTCCGTCATGCCGTTGTCACCTTCTCCTGCAGGCCGTCGGCCAGCCTGCGCAGCGCCGGGAGCGCGGCGGCCAGCGCGGCGCGATCGTCCTCGCCGAGCCGCTCCACGTGCTCGCGTACGAGCGCCACGCGGCGCTCCTGCCAGGCCCGCAACCGCGCCTCGGCCTCGGGGGTGGCCAGCAGCCGGACGGACCGGCGGTCGTCGCGGCTCGTCTCACGGCGCAGCAGCCCGGCCCCGGTGAGCTGGTTGACCAGCGTGGACACCGAGTTGCCGGCCAGATAGAGCTCCTTGGCGGCGGCCGAGACGCTGATGCCGGGGCTGGCGACGACCAGCCGCAACAGCTCGACCTGGGCGCCGCGCAGCCGCGGCCCCGCCATCTCCTGGCGCAGCCTGCGCCGGACCAGCCGGTGGATGCCGGTCATGACGCCGGTGAAGGCATCCGGCAGATCCTCTGCACTCATGCCCGAAATATTAGCTCTGCTTACGATGTAATGGAAAGTGTCCTGCTCAGACCCCATCTACCGGACACTTCCCCGGATGAAGCCGCCGGACGCGTACCCGGAAGTACGGGGACCGGCCACGGCGGCCCGGTCAGCCCTCGGCCACCACCGCGACCGGGCAGGGCGCGTTCTGGAGCAGGAACCGGGCCGCGCCGAAACGGGCGGCGTGCCCGCGCCCGACCACCATGAGCGTGGCCTGCTCGGGTCCCTGCCCCAGCCGGTACCCAGCCGGCTCGATCCGGACCCGCGGGTGCCGTGTCGCCCATTCGGCCAGGTCCCCGTGCGCGGTCAGGGGCGCCCGGCGCAGCGACGCCTCGGCGAAGGCGAACTCGAGCACGGAGGCGTCCGGCGCCCTGTCGGCCACGACGACCGGCCCCGGCTGCGACGGCGGTGGCAGGGGGCCGGGACCGCGGACGACGACGACGGGGCAGGCGGCGTGGGCGGCGACGTAGCCGGCGACCGAGCCGACGACCGCCCTGGGCAGCGCGCTCAGGCCGCGGGATCCCACCACGACGAGGTCGGCCTCGCCGGACAGCTCGGCCAGCCGCCGGGCGGCGGACCCCTCGTACAGGTCGGTCTCGACCTTCACCCCCGAGCTGCTCGCGCGGGCGCATTCGGCGCCGTGCCACAGCACGTGCTCGGCCGCCCGGCGCAGGTGGGCCTTGACCTCCTCCTCAGCCTCGCCGTAGGGCCACTGCCAGGCGTGGACGACGGTCAGGGGCAGCTTCCTGAGCTCGGCCTCGTCGAGCGCCCAGTCCAGGGCCTGCACCGAGAAGTCCGAGCCGTCGTATCCGAGCACGATCCCACCCATGTCAGCACCCCCTTCCCACCCAGCCTCTCCCCCGGCCACCCCCTCGCGTAGGGCCGTGCGACCGCGCCTCATGGGCCGTTGGTCCCTCGCTCACCAGCCGGGCGCTGGACGTCCTGGACGTCCAGCGACCGCCTGGAGGACGCCGGCTGGATCACGGCGCGACCGGCACCCGGCTTCGCCCCTCGCCCGGCTCCATTTGAGTAGGGGGTACTCACGACAGTTCGACGACGTGGCACCCATCCTGAAGAGGCCCTCAGCCTCGGAGCGGAAGGAGGTTCATGAACCCCAAGGCTCTCCTCAGACAGCACCAAGTCCCTGGACGCGGCTTGGCGTAGCCCCGCCTGGGCAGCCCAGATCGACCACAGCGTCTCATCTCGCGCGGCGCGCGGGGGACGACGAGGGCGTGCCCAATCGCGCGGGAAGTCCAGATGCCGGGCGTGCGTGCAGCGACCCCGGTGGCGATGGCCGTCCGTCTCGATCTGGCGCCCCGCGCAGTCGCAACGGCCGATCGAGCCGGCCACCCCATTGATCATCGTCCGCGCTCGCTGACGTCCACTTGGTGATTCACCCCCACGCAGAATGCGAGGCCGGGAGTTGATCGAAATTGTTCTCGGTGTGATCGCGAACGTACTCGGCGATTACATCACCGGATTGCTGACCAATAGGCAGACCGAGCGGAACCGAGCCGAACTGGTCACGCAGATCGAAAGCCAGATCAAGGCGACTCAGGCGTTGGACAGCAAGGTCGAGGCCACGGCACTGGCGGTCAGAGAACTCGACGTGATCGTCAGGCAGGATAAGGGCCTCTCCTGGCAGGACGACCGCTTGGTCGTTCGGCCATCCGGACTGATCCGGAAAACGCTGCCGTCACCGCAGCAGGCGCTGGACGAGCTGGTCGCCAACATAACCGCACGCCGCCGCGAGCTGGGACTTCCGCTGACGGCCGAGGAGGCCATGGCCAAACGCGACGGCGGACCCGCCGAGGGCGAGCTCGTCCCGCCAGAGCCACCCGCTCCGGAGGCCCCGAAGCCGACTCCGAAGCCGACTTCGAAGCCAGATCTTCGAGCCGAGGTGCTGAACCTGCCGACCGAGGTGCTCCGCGAGAAGGAGCGGCGCCGGAGGGAATCGGGGAGTGACTGAATCGATAGCACAACGTTTCGCCGATGCTGTCGGCCTTCATCTGATCGCCAATTTCCGGCCTGACGTGAAGCCGGGGACCCCACTGTTTCTCGGCATCCAGGGCCCACCGGGCGAGGGGAAGACGTACCAGGTCGAGCGGATCCTGGAGAACGAGAGCATTCATTCTGTCCTGCTGTCCGGCGGGGAAATGGAGAGCCCGAACGCCGGAGCTCCGGCGGCCAAAATACGAACCGCCTACCTGGAGGCCGGAACGTACGCCGACACGGGTACTCCGGCGGCGATATTGCTCAATGACGCCGACGCTGCGATCGGCAGCTGGGGCGACCTGACCCAGTACACCGTGAACACGCAGAACCTGATCTCTGAGCTGATGCACCTGGCGGACTATCCGACCCGGGTGGAGGGCAGGCACGTGCGTCGAATCCCGATCATTCTCACCGGAAACGACCTCACCCGCCTGTACGCTCCCCTGCGCCGCAATGGGCGGATGCGCATTTTCAGCTGGCGCATGGATTCCGCGGAGCGGGCCTCGGCGGTGCGCTCGCTGTTCCCCTGGCTGAGGGAGCGGGAGGCCGGCGATCTCGTTCGCAGCTTCCCCGACCAGCCGATCTCCTTCTGGGCGGCGGTGCGACGCCGAATGGACGACACCGCCCTCACCACCGCTCTGCACAGGTACGGGCTCGGCGAGCTTGCCAAGCAGCTCGTCCTGGGCAGCAGGGTGCAGATCAACGACCATCCCCATCCGATCGAGGACATCATCACGGTGGCCAAGTTCGTTTCCGCCGACACGGCACACGATTTCCTCTCGTCCTAAACCGCAGGGAACAGGTATGGCCATTGCCAGGACCGCCACATACACCGCGACCTACGCTCGTGGCGAACTCATCAAGCTCCAAGTGCATCGCATTCTGGCCCGCTGTTCTAATGACCAGGTTCACATCCGCAATCTTCTGCGCGGGGTGGAACGACGCTGGATCAGCGAGATCTCCATCTACGGGCTGGACCAGAACGGCACCTGTCATGTCGAACTCTTCGTCAAGATCGACTGGAGCCGGCACATGCTGCACATGTCCGCTGGGCGGGACACGGTCCAAGTCGACGCGGGCTGGCAGGACGGCATCGCCACCGAGATCGATCTGGCACTGCAGAAATTCGAGCTGGTCACCCGTGAGCTCGGGCTCCGCAAGGTCGTTCACAGCCGCTACGCCTACGGCGTCGACCGGGACATGGCCAACCGAGAACTCGGCATGAGCCCCGCGAACCCGGTGCAGTGGCGAAGTGGCTTCTACGGCACCACCATGAGCATCCCCGAACTGGACGAGGTCACCGCCGGCATCAACCTCGCCGGTAGCGGCTAGGGAGCGGCCAGTCAGGGCGGCGGGCCGCGATGCTGGTGCCGCGGTCACGCCACCCGCCGCCGGCGTGCCGAGTCTCAGCGCACCCGCAGCCCCGTAACGGCGCGGCCGATGATCAGCCGTTGGATCTCCGACGTCCCCTCGTAGATCGCGCAGATCTGCGTAACATCCGACGCGCCCACCTCATCGTGGGAGGTGGGCATGTGAACCAAGAGGCGCGGCTGAGAGCGAGATGGCTGACCAACCCCGCCATTGAGCAGTCATCGATCTCGGAGCAAGAGCGGGACTCGCAGTAACGATTGCTCTCTTCAGCGCCGAGTCTCCTTGCTCCGCCAGGCCGAGAATGTCGTGCCCGCGCTGCCCGCCTCGCGAGAGGCTCCGGCCGAGGGTGTCCACCCGATGGACTGGGCGTATGGCCGACGCCGCGCATGAGTGGGCGAACTACCGCAACGGGCCGTGACATGTCCGGACAATGTCCGGCTGCTGGCCTCGTCCGGCCCATTGCCGGAGACGAGACTTTGGTCAGCCCGCCTTTCGGGTCAGCAGAAGCGGACACGAGTCTGCACTGTTAGATCGAAAGAAGGAGACGACCATGCGTACGAAGATCATGCGGATTGGGCAAGTGGCCATCGCTACGGCAGCGACGACTCTAGCCATGGCCGCACCCGCACAAGCCCACACCGTCAGGGTGGGAAACAGTTGGGGCTTCGCGGAGATCAACTCCGGTCACACGGAGCTGACCGTCTGCAGGATCCTCGGCAGCTACCCCGATTCCGACGTCTGGGGCACGGTGAGGTACAGCGGCGGCACTCTCATCCGGTATGACGCGCCGACGCGCAGCGGCTTGTGCTGGGTCCACCCCCTACGGTCCAACCCCACCGATATCAGATTCTGCTGGCGTCCTTCAGGAACGAACAACCAGTGCACGACGTGGAGAGCCGTCTGACCGTTCCTGCGGTTCTCGCTTCCTTTGTCCGTGAGCCTCAGGACTAACTGCGCAAACACGAAAAAGCGCCCCGCTCCTCCCAACAGGGAGGAGGCGGGGCGCACTCGTATATCAGTAGACCTATCGCTGGCCGTCCGGGAGGTCCGGCCGTGGGGTGTGCTGGCTTTGACACCGGCCACGGCCGCCAGCACGGTCGGCACCAGCGGCAGCGTGATCGCCTCGACCCAGTCGGGGCAGGAATGCGATCATCGACGGGTCGTCCGCGACCGCCTGCAGCACCGCCATGCCGCGACGCCCGCGAGGTACGACACCAGACCCATCGCCTTGACCTTGGTCTCGACGGGCGGCTTGGAGTAGGTGACCTGAGGATCTGCGTGCATAGCCCGTCCTTCGGGACAGCCCGCTCACAGCGGGTATTCTGGGGAAGAGGGTGAAGATCAGGCGCGGGCCGGCCACGACCACTGGCCGTGATCGGTGCCCTGCGAGCGCGACGTGGCCCAGTAGGAGTGGTTGCCGTCCGGGAACACCTGGAGGTTCACGGCGGTCCCGGCACCCTCGAAGGTGCGCGTGATGATCGCCGGGAGGACGACGCCGAGCTTGGCGGGCGATCGGACGACACCCTGGCCGCCGAACGACTGCATGCTCTCCAGGTTGACGGGAGTACCTCCTTCGTCGAAAGCGGAATCGCAATCAGCGGTCGAACATCGAGATCTTGGCCATCGACACCGTCTCGACGACCGCCGCAGCGTCGGTCGGATTGATGGTCCGGAGCCGGAGCTGGTTCTTGGTGTTGAGCGCGAACTGGCCGCCCACACTGGACTCGACACGACCGTTGATGTCGGCGCGAAGGACAGCCGCCAGGTGTCCTCCTCGAACTCCTTGCCGTCGCGGGAGTACCGCGACCGGGCCACGTCGATCTCCGTGCCCGGCTTCATCCCACGGATCTTGACCAGGCCGTCCACGAGGCACCAGCGGCTCGCCTTGGCCATGACGGCGATTCCGTTCACGTTGTGGCCGGGCGGGTCGTCGGCGTACTCGGTGTGCCAGCGCACCGCCAACTCGCCGCCGGCTGGGACCGCCTGATCCTCTCCGGCACCCAGAGAGATCACCTCGGGCACGTCTTCCTTCAGCGCGGCGACGCGCGACCGGAACATGGTCATGTTGACGGAGTGGGGGTCGGGCTCGGCCATGTTGATATCCGGCGGTGTGGTGGCACACCACGCCTTCCACGGACGGCTGAGGCCCGTGCCCCCGAGACCGTCACCCGCCCACCTCCGTCACCGGGAAGCCCGTTTTTCGAGCCACGTTGGCAAGCTGCGTAAGCCATGGCGTATCGACTGTTCCCCCTACGCAATGTCGTCGGAACCCTTGGGTCCACCGAGCCCGATGAGCAGGTTCGCGGAGATGACGCGCGCTCTGTGGCTCGGCGTGTTGGCTGAGATCACGCCTGGCCGGGTAGCGATTATGCGCGTAGCCTGCCGTCGTGGCCGACTGGGCAAAGCTGATCGAGGCAATCGCCGGTCTCCTGGGCGCGGTGGCGTGGCCGGTGGCGATCGTACTTGCGACGCGCATCGTGATCAGGCGGCACCGGCTCGCGTTCGAGCGACTGATTGATCGGGTGCAGAGCATCAGTTATCCCGGAGGCCAAGTAGATCTTGGTCAGATCGCCATCGAGCAGGAACACCACGTGGGAGCGCTCGTCCAGGAGGCCAGCGCCGAGGATCTGGAGCCTGAGCAGCGGGAGGCGCTGGTACGGCGTCTCGCACGAGAAGCGGAGCGTCTGGGCGGGCTGCGCCTGATGTCGGAGGCCGACCTGACAGCACACGAACGTGTGGTCTTGGATTTGCGCACTCAAGGGCTCAGCCGTGATGCGATCGCACAGCGGTTGAATGTGACCAAGGGTGAGGTGAGCCGACTCCTGGACCGCAGTCGCATCAAGCTGGGTTTCACAGACGAACTGGCCTACCTCCATTACCTGCGCCGGAGGACTGAGGCGCCGGAGGACTAGGTCGTGTGTCGAAAGCGCCGGTCACAGCCACCCGTTGCTCGGAGGCAGGGGTGAACCGCTACTTCAGCGGTGGATGTGGCGAGTACGGTGTGGCTGTGGCCGGTGATCGCGTGCAGCGGCGGCTCACGGAGACAGACGCGCGGACGCGAAGGAGCGAATGGTGCCAGGCGCTGTACTGCGAGGGGTGACTCTGGACTGTGCCGACCCGCGGACGCTGGCGGGCTTCTACGGTGCACTGACCGGGATGCGCGAACTCTTCAGTACGGACGAGTTCGTCGCTCTGACGGACGACTCCGGCTGTGATCTGGGGTTCCAGAGGGTTGACGGATACCGGGCTCCGCAGTGGCCGGGTCAGGACGTGCCACAACAGTCCCACCTGGATTTCCGCGCTGACGACCTCGACGCGATGGAAGAGCTGGCCCTGGAACTCGGCGCGGCCAAACCGGACCATCAGCCCGGCGACGGACGCTGGCGGGTACTCCTGGATCCGGCTGGCCACCCCTTCTGCCTGACGTCTGCCTGACATCACCGGCGTTGACAGGTATCCCCCGTCAGACGCCGTAGCGCTCAAGCTTGGGCGAGCGGTTCAACGGAACGGTGCCTTTTGAGGCGATTGATGCCGCGCTCTCCCGCGTACCGAGCCTTGTAGTCGTCCGGGTCGAACTTCGGCGGACGGCCGCCGCGGGAGCCGCGTTTCCTTCGGTTGCGGGCCTGGTCGGCCTTGTCCGGGATGGTGCAGCGAATGCCACGTCTGCGCAGGTAGGCGCGGTTCTTCCGGGAGGCGTACGCCTTATCAGCGCGTACCCGCCTCGGCCGGGTGCCGCGGTCTGCCGGACCCCAGCCGGGGCACCCTGACGCGGCCCAGGACAACCTCGAACTGCGGGGAGTCCCCGCCCTGCCCGGCGGTGATCACGATGGACATGGGCTTTTGCCCCTGCTCGACGGCGAGGTGCGGCTTGGTGGTCAGGCCGCCGCGCGAGCGCCCGAGGCCGTGGTCGTCGGGCTCGACTGCGACACCGCCGGGCGGCTCCTTCTGCAGGTCCCCCTTTTCCTCGCTCCGGCGGCGTGCTGGTGAGCCCGGCAGAGGGTGGAGCCGACGCTGAGGTCCCAGGTGATCAGGTCCTTGGCATCGGCCCGGGCCTGGAGTTCGGTGAAGACGCGCTGCCAGGTGCCGTTGCGCTGCCGGCGGAGGAACAGGTCGTACGCCCGGCCCCACGACCCGTACTCGGCGGGCATGTCCCGGCCAGGAGCCTGTGGTTGTCCGTCTACACGCCTGCGGCCGTGAACGCCAGCGGTTGCGCCTCACCGGGATGGGCATGTCGCGGCCGGAAACCGGCATATCCCTCCGATCTGGCCGATGCCGAGTGGTTGGTGCTGGAGGGCGAGGCACGGGCGGTGATGGCCGAACTGGTCGCGGTCGCGGGCCGGCCGATGGTGCATGACCTGCGCGCGGTGCTGGACGCGATCGGCTACGTGTCCCGGTACGGGATCGAGTGGCGGGCCCTGCCGGTCGACTTCCCGCCGCATGAGGCGGTGTATGCGTTCTTCGTGCGCCGGTCGCGGCGTGGTCTGCCCGAACGACTGGCCGGGACGCTGCGCGGTCGGTTGCGCCTGCTGGCCGGGCGCCGCGAGCTGCCGACGGCCGGGGTGCGTCGACTCCCAGACGGTCCGGGCGGCCGAGATGGTCGGCGCGACGGCCTGCGGGTACGACGCGGGCAAGAAGCTCAACGGGCAGAAGCGGCACGTTGTGGTGGACACCCTCGGGCCCACGAGCCGCCGCCGTACACGCTGCCCCGGGAGAGACCCACGGGGAAGCCGCGTACTCACAGCCTGCTGCTCCGGTGGGCCACCGACGACTTGCACATTCGGCACCGGAACTACGACTTGACCGCCTGGAAGCCTGCGCTCGTCGCGGCCGGGGTCCTACCCGAGCCGACCAGGGACTCACGAGGGCGGCGTCAGTACCTCGACAACCGGCAGCAGGGCACGCACCAGCTTCGCCACTACTTCGCCGGCGTCACTCTGGCAGGTGGCGTGACAATCAAGGACTTGTCCGAGTACCTGGGACGCACGGATCCGGCGCTTACGCTCCGCGTCTATGCGCACAGGCTGCCCTCGTCACATGACCGAGTCCGCGACGCCATCGATCGGCAGTTCCGGCGACCCACGTGCGAAGTTGTTCAGCGGACCGGCAGGCCGGTGACCGCGCGGCCGATGATCAGCCGCTGGATCTCCGACGTGCCCTCGAAGATCGTGTAGATCTTGCTGTCCCGGTGGAAGCGCTCCACCGGGTGCTCCCTGGTGTATCCCGCGCCGCCCAGGATCTGGATCGCCTGCTCCGTCACCCACACCGCCGTCTCCCCCGCCACCAGCTTCGACATCGACCCCTCGGCCTGCTCGAACTGCCTGCCGTTGCGGGCCATCCACGCGGCCCGCCACGTCAGCAGCCGGGCCACGTCCACGCGGGTGGCCATCTCGGCGAGCAGGAAGGCGATGGCCTGGTTCTCGCCGATCCGGCGGCCGAACTGCTCGCGTTCGCGGGCGTAGTCCCTGGCGTACTCGAAGCCGGCCCGCGCGATGCCGACCGCCATCGCGGCCACCGACGGGCGGGTGGTCTCGAACGTGCGCATCGCCGCCTGCTCCCCCGCCCGCTCCCCCTTGCGTACGCGCGCCAGCCGGGCCTCCAGCTTCTCCTTGCCCCCGAGCAGGCACGAGCCCGGTACGCGGACGTCCTGCAGGATCACCTCGGCCGTGTGGGAGGCGCGGATGCCGTGCTTGCGGAACTTCTGCCCCATCGACAGCCCGGGCGTGCCGGGCGGGATGACGAAGGACGCCTGGCCCCTGGTGCCGAGCGACGGGTCGACCGAGGCCACGACCACGTGCACGTTCGCGATGCCGCCGTTCGTCACCCACGTCTTGACGCCGTTGAGCACCCAGTCGTCCCCGTCCTGGACGGCCCGGGTGCGGATGGCGCCGATGTCGGAGCCGGCGTCCGGTTCGGAGGCGCAGAACGCGCCCAGCTTGACGTCGTTCTCCGTGCCGAACATCTGCGGCAGCCACTCCCCCATCTGCTCGGGGGTGCCGTTCGCGGCCAGGGCGGCGGCGGCCAGGCCGGTGCCGGTGATGGACAGGCCGATGCCCGCGTCGCCCCAGAAGATCTCCTCGAACGCCACCGGCAGCGCCAGCCCGCTCTCCTCGAACCACTGGGTGGCGAAGAAGTCGAGCGAGTACAGCCCGATCTTGGCCGCCTCCTGGATGACCGGCCAGGGGGTCTCCTCGCGCTCGTCCCATTCGGCGCCCGCCGGGCGGATCACGTCGCGGGCGAACGCGCGCACCCAGTCGCGTACCTCGGCCACGTCGCCGCTGAGCTCCGGACAGAACCCCGTCATGTGCTGCACTCCTCGAACCGTCCCATGCGTTACCGGTGGTAACACCCTACCGGCCGGTAGCGTCGCCAGGAATGCCCGGCAGCCTTCAATCGGGTGCGGGTGAAGCTCGATCGCCGGTCGACCTGTGGGCAATGGATCTGTCGTTGCTCCGTGGCCCGCGCGCGGCGGCCCCCGTCTTCACGGTCGGTGGCCTAGTTCGCCGCGGCCGACCTCGCGTGCAGCCGGGCCGAGGCGAGGACGGCCAGGGCGGCCGCGGTCATGCCGATCGCCAGGCCGTACATGAGCGGGGTGAAGCCCCCGAACGCGGCGGCCACCTGCGGGCCGACGCTGCCACCGACGGCGAGCGCGAAGGAGAACAGCGCCAGCGCCGTCCCGCGCGCCCGGCCGGCGCCGGCGGAGATGGACTCGTTCATGCTGGGCAGCCCGCCGGTGATGGCGGCGACGTAGAGGGCGAGCAGGAGCACCAGCACGGTGGTGCCGGTGACGCCGACGGCCGCGAGCGCGAGGGCGCCGGCCGCCAGGAACACCACCGTCCTGGTCGTCGTGGGGATCCGGGCCAGCCAGGGCATCAGGAGGGGCACCAGCACGATCGACGGCAGCCCGGCCGCGCGCAGGGCGAGCAGCTCGGAGGGGGAGCTGACGCCGTAGATCTGCAGCCCGGTGTACACGGCCACGAAGCCGGTCATCAGCATGATCGTGGCCAGGTAGCGGAGGCCGAGGACGCGGTGGAGCAGGAGGCCGGGCAGCGGGCGGTAGGCCGACAGGGCGGATCCGGCGCCCTCGCGCGGCAGGTCGGGCAGCATGACGGCGCGCACGCCCAGCCCCGTCACCACGAACCCGGCCGCCGACAGCACGAACATCCCGCGCCAGCCGGTCACGTCCACCAGGAGCTGGGCGGCGACCTGCAGCAGCACGGCCGAGGCGAGGAACGCGCCGGTCACCGCCGCGATCGCGACCACGCGGCGGCGCGGCTCCAGCCGCTCGCCCAGGTACGCCATGCCCGCGGGCGGGAACATCGCCACCGCCACACCCTGCACGCCCCGCAACATGAGCGCCACCTCAGGAGAGGGGCTCAACGCGACCGATGCCGTCGTGAGTGCGGCCAGCGGCAATCCGATCATCAGCAGTCTGCGGCGGCCGTAGCGGTCCGAAAGGGGGCCGAACACCAGGAAGCCGACTCCGTACCCGATGCCGAAAGCGGTCACCAGCCAGGTCAGGCTGTCGGCCGGCGTGCCCCAGGCGGCGGCCATGTCGTGCAGGAGCGGGATCACCACGTAGAGCTGGCCGCTGACCAGGACGGCGGTGAGGGTGAAGGCGGTCAGCGTGCGCCCGAACGGTGCGACAGGGGCGGCCGGCTGGGCCGGAGGCTGTAGGGGCGGGGTGCGCGGAATGGTTAGTGCCATGTGCGGGGACGGTAGCCAACCAACTAGTTGGATGTCAACTGGATGGTTGGTTTGCAACCAACCGGTTGGTGGCTAGGATGGGCCGTATGGCACCCAAGGTCTCGACCGCCGCCACCCGGGCCGCCCTGCTGGCAGCCGCGCGGGACGAGTTCGCCGCGTACGGAGTGGCGGGCGCCCGCGTGGACCGCATCGCCGAGCGCGCCGGCGTCAATAAGGAGCGCATCTACGGCCACTTCGGCAGCAAGGAGAAGCTGTTCGACGCGGTCATCGAGGAGGCGCTCGACGACGTGACCCGGCAGATCGCGCTGCCGGGGGCCGACCCCGTGGACTACGTGGCCAAGCTGACCGACTACTACCGCTCGCACCCCGACCTGGTGCGGCTGCTGATGTGGGAGGCGCTCAACTACCGGGGGCAGGACCTGCTGCCCGGCCAGGAGATCCGGGTGGCGCGCTGCGGGCGGAAGACGGCCTCGCTGGCGGCGGGGCGCGGGGAGGAGCCGTCGGCCGCGACGGCGCGCATGTTGTTCACGCTGACGGGGCTGGCGCTGTTCCCGTCGATGATGCCGCAGCTCGGGCGGATTATCCTGGGCGAGGCGGCCGACGACCACGAGGGCCTGCGCGACCAGATCGCCGCCTTCGTGGCGGCCGCCCTCAAGTAACACCCCGCGCGTGACGGCCGCCCTCAAGTAACACCCCGTGCATGACGGCCGCCCTCAGGTAACACCCCCGTAGTGGCTCCTTAGGAACGTCCCCAGGCCGCTTCTCGGATGGCGCCTCTCAGGTGTCGACGGTGAGCATCGGCGGGCGCTCGCCGATGCCGACGTCCCTCGTCAGCGCCTCGTGGCCGCCCTCCACCCGCCGGAACTGAGCCAGCCGCGCGGACGGCGTGTGGTGGGCCTCGATCTTGCCCTGGCGTTCCAGCCGCGACCACGCGGCGAGCATGATCTGCGAGGCCATCGCCCCGAGCGCCTCGACGGACTGCGGCGCGTGCTCGCGCGAACCCAGGTCCACCTGCGCGAACCCGTCCAGCCCGGCCAGCTCCAGCAGGTCGATCAGCAGGCCCAGCTCCACGGCGTAACCGGTCAGGAACGGTACGCGTTCGAGGGCGGAGCGGCGCCCGGCGTACTCCCCCGCCAGCGGCTGCACGAAACCGGCCAGCTCGGGCCAGTGCAGGTTGATCAGGGGGCGGGCGACCAGCTCGGTGACGCGGCCCCCGCCGTTGGGGGTGTCGTGGAGCGGACGGTCATAGCACCCTTTGGCGTACACCACGGTTGGGTCAGCCAAAAGCGGCCCAAGCACCCCAAGTATCAGAGAAGCACGAAAATTCCGGATATCGGCGTCGGCGAACACCAGCACGTCCCCCGACGTGACGGCCAGCGACTTCCACAGCGCCTCGCCCTTCCCGTCGAGCGGCTTGAGCTGCGGCAGGATCTCGTCCTGCGCGTGCACCCTGGCCCCGGCACGCGCGGCCACCAGCGCGGTGTCGTCGGTGGAGCGCGAGTCGATGACCACGAGCTCGTCGACGAGCCCGGCCAGCTCCCGCCGGATGATACCGACGATCTCCCCCACGGTCTCCCGCTCGTCGCGGGCCGGGAGGACCACGCTGACCGTGGTGTCTCCCTTGGCGGCCACCAGATCCCGGAGCGGCCAGTCACTTGCGGACGAAGTACGGCGTCGCAACCATCCGTGCACTTCAGGCAGCATGCGACCCCTCCCCCCGAATCCCCACGTGTCAGCTTATGTGACGGCCCAGCACCCCTTCCGGCGCCCCGCTCCGGCGTTCAAACCTCGCTCACGGGGCGAGTTCCAGGCCCCCGTCGATGGTGAGGACCTGCCCGGTGATCCAGGTGGCGGCGGGGTCGGCGAGGTGCACGATCCAGGTGGCCACCTCCTCGGGGGTGCCCCGGCGGCCGAGCGGGATGCGGGCGGCCTCGTCCTGCTTGATCTGCTCGACGACCGTGTCGGACAGGCCGGCGGCGGTGAGCGCCTCGCTCTCGGTGGGGCCGGGCGCCACGGCGTTGACCCGGATGCCGTCGCCGGCCAGCTCCAGCGCCCAGCTGCGGGTCAGCTGCTCCACGGCGGCCTTCGTGGCGGCGTAGTGGGCGGCGCCGGGCAGCGGGCGGTGGCCGTAGGTGCTGGAGATGTTGATGATCGTGCCGCGGCCGGCCCGCAGGTGCGGCAGCGCCGCGTGCGCGAGCAGGCTGGGCGCGGTGACGTTGAGCGCCAGCAGGCCGGCGATGCGGTCGGCGTCGGTGTCGGCCAGCGACATGACGGCGGTGGCGCCGGCGTTGTTGACCAGGACGTCCAGGCGGCCCCAGCGGTCGGTGGCCGCCTCGACGACGGCCTGCGGGACGCCCCCGGCGGTGATGTCGGCGGGCATGGGCTCGATGCCGGGCTGCCGGGCGGCGGTCTCGTTCAGGGCTTCGGCCCGGCGTCCCACGCCGAGCACGCGCGCTCCGGCGCGGGCGAGGGCGATGGCGGTGGCCCGGCCGATGCCGGAGCCGGCTCCGGTCACGATCGCGACCTGGCCTTTCAGATGGCCGTTGGGCTGGACGGTCACGTCACACTCCTCTGTTCGCGGCGCTTGTTCGATATTCGTGAAACATCGAACAAGCTACCATGATGGGATGAGACAGGCGCATCACCCTGAAGTTGGCGATATCGGGCTGACCGAGGTGATGGGCGCGCTCAGCGATCCGATCCGGGTCGGCCTGGTGCGGGTGCTGGCCGACGGTCGCGAACGCGGGTGGGGCGAGCTGCGGGCGCCGGTCGCCAAGTCGACGCTCAGCCACCACCTGCGGGTCCTGCGCGATGCCGGGCTGACCCGTACGCGCCAGGAGGGCACCCGCTGCTTCGTGACCCTGCGCGCGCAGGATCTGCAGGTCCGCTTCCCCGGGCTGCTGCAGGCGGTGCTGGCCGCGGCCGAGGACGAGGACGTCGGCCACCAGGTGAGCCTGAAGGACGGCCCGCAGCCCGCCTGATGGCGGGAGCACCCGATCAACGGGTGAGCGGGATGCGGAGCACGAAGCGCGCGCCGCCACCGGGCGTCTCCTCGACGTGCAGGGTGCCGCGGTGGGCCGAGGCGATGCCGCGGGCGATGGACAGGCCCAGGCCGGTGCCGCCGCGGTCGCGGCTGCGGGCGGTGTCCAGGCGGGCGAAGCACTGGAAGACACGTTCGCGGTCGGCCTGCGGGACCCCCTGCCCGTCGTCGGACACTGCCAGCTCGGCATGATCACCCGCGCGGCGCAGGCTAACCTCCAGCCTGTGCGTGGCGTGGCGCCGGGCGTTGTCCAGCAGGTTGTCGAGCAGCCGGGTGATCTGCCAGGAGGCGGCCTCCACCATCACCGCGGGTTCGAGATCGAGCCGTACGTCGTGGGCCCCGGCCCACCGGGCCGCCGCCGTCTCGGCCAGCGTGGTCAGGTTCACCTCCGCCAGGCTTCTGCCGAGGTCGTCCTCCAGGGTGACCAGCAGGTGCAGGTCGTTGACGATGTTCTCCAGGCGGTCGAGGTCGTCGGCCACGTGGTGCAGCAGTACGGGCAGATCGATCTCGTCCGGGTGCAGCCGCGCCTCCTCCACCTGCACGCGTAGCGCGGCGAGTGGGGTTCGCAGCTCGTGCGAGGCGTCGGCGGTGAACTGGCGCCGCCGATCCATCAGCTGCTCGGCGAACGTCCGCGCCGCTTTCAGCTCTTGGGCGCACGTGTGGAGCTCCGGCTCCATCGCCCGCTCACCCGCGCTCACGGGTCCATCGCCTCGTGCAGGCGCCGGTCCGTACGCGGGCCGGCCGGAGCGGCTGAACGGGCGAGGGGCAGGCGCAGCACGAAGCTCGCGCCACCCGCCTCGGACTCTCCGACGTGCAGAGTGCCGAAGTGCGCCCGGGCGATGTCGCGGGCGATCGCCAGTCCCAGGCCGGTGCCGTTCCCGTCGAGGTGGCGGGCGGCCTTCAGCCGGGTGAAGCGATGAAAGATCCGCTCCCGTTCGCATTCGGCGATGCCCTCCCCGTCGTCGGCCACCGTCAGCACGGCGTGGCCGTCGTCCCGGCACAGCCGGACCTCGACCAGATGACGGCAGTGCCGCTGGGCGTTGTCCAGCAGGTTGGTGAGCACCCGGCCGATCCGGATCGGGACGACCTGGACGGTCATGCCGGGCTCCAGCCGGAGCTGGACCTCGATGCGGTCGGATCTGCGGGCGATCTCGCCGCGCACCAGCTCGGCCAGGTCGACGTGCTGCGGCCGGACGGGCGGGCCCGACTCCATCTCGGCGAGGATCCGCAGATCGGTGATGATCATGCTCAGCCGGTCGACGTCTCGCAGCGCGCGGGTGAGGAGGTCGCCGAGGTCGGTCTCGTCGGGATACAGGCTCGCCTCCTCCAGCTCCGCGCGCAGCCCCGCGATCGCCGTGCGCAGCTCGTGCGCGGCGTCGGAGGCGAACCGCTGTTTCTTGCGCAACTCGCGTTTCAGATCGCGCACCTTGTCGCAGGCCGCTCTGATCGCCGGCGCTGCCCCTCCGTCACCGGTCGGGCGTGGGGCCTCGCCGTCGTACAGGGGCATGACGTTTGCCGTCACAACACGACTTCCTTCCGCTCGCGTTCGCACCGGAGATATCGCCGCAGGTCATCGGTCGGTGCATCCCGTTGTCGTCTCGGCTACCAGCTGAGACAGGTCACTCTCGGTGTCTGTGACAGCTCCTGGATTCAGTGGCCGGTGTCACAGATCGACGACAACGCGCAGTGACAGGAGCGAGACCCTGCCACCACGGGGGCCGGATGGTCGCGCGGGCCATCGATGGGCTGCCCCGCGGTTCGAGCCAACCTCGCGAGCTGCTGTTCGGCCGCGCCTTCGTGGTCGCGGCCGGGTGTCTGGCGATCTGGCGGCGTGGAAGAACGTCACGTGGTTCGCGCCGTCGCGGCCTTCGTCAGGGAGCCCGTCATCCGTTCCGCGGCGGCCGCGGGCCGCGTCATCGCCATCCGCCTGCTGCCGCTCGCGGCGCCCCGGATCGGCGTGGCCGCCGTGGTCGCCGCGAGCACAGCCTTCTGCGTCCTGCTGGTCGCCGTCACGAGCGCGACTGCGGCGGTAACGGCCCGTTCGGCAGGGACACCGCGGCGAGCTTGGCCGGGTTCAGCATCCACAACACCTGGTCGATGCCCTGGTCCGAGGCGTTGACCGTGATGACGGCGAACAGCTGCCCGTCCCGGCTCAGCAGCGCGGAGGGCCGGCCGTTCGTGCTCCCCCAGCCCACGTCGACGCCGTCCCAGAACCGGCCGGAGAACGCCTTGATGACCTTCGCCAGCCGCGTCGCCCCCACCACGGGGAAGCGTGCCGCGCCGCGTACGGCGCCGCCGCCGTCGGAGTAGCTGACCACGTCCGCGGTGAAGAGCTCCTCCAGCGCGGTCAGGTCGCCGGAGCGGGCGGCGGCGACGAAGGCCGCCAGCAGCCTGCGCTGCTCGTCCGTGGTCACGGGCCGGCGGCGCCCGGCGAGCACCCGCTTGCGGGCCCTGCTGACCAGCTGGCGGACCGCCGTCTCGTTGAGCCGGACGATCTCGGCGATCCGCTGGTAGGGGTAGTCGAACGCCTCCCGCAGCACGTACGCCGCCCGTTCGGTGGGCGAGAGCCGCTCCAGGAGCATCAGCACCGCGACCTCCAGGGCCTCGCCGCGCTCGGCGCCGAGGTAGGGGTCCGCGCCCGTGTCGACGGGCTCGGGCAGCCAGGGCCCGATGTAGGTCTCGCGGCGCACGCGGGCGGACTGGGCGGCGTTGATGGCCAGCCGCGTGGTCACCGTCGCCAGGAACCCGGCCGGGCTGTCCACCGTGGAGCGGTCGTACGACTGCCAGCGCAGCCAGACGTCCTGCACCAGGTCCTCGGCCTCGGCCGCGCTGCCCAGCATCCGGTAGGCGATGCCGAACAGGCGCGGCCGCACGCCGTTGAACACCGCCGCGGCCTGTTCGAGATCTTCAGGCCCGCCGGGCTCGCCGGTCGGTACGGTATCCGTCACAGTTCATCGCCCCCGCCCTGCGCCTACCCCTTGAGCAGCGGGGACAGGCCAGCGGCGGGTAACAGTCCGGGAAGGTTTCCCCCGTCAGGAGCTCAGCCCTGGATCGACTTGGTCTCAAGATACTCTTCGAGGCCCTGCCGGCCGAACTCGCGGCCGTTGCCCGACTGCTTGTATCCGCCGAACGGCGCCAGGACGTTCCATTCGCCGCCGTTGACGTCCACCTGACCCGTGCGGAGCCGGCGGGCGATCGCCATCGCGCGGTCGGGGCTGCCGAAGACGGCGCCGGTGAGCCCGTACATCGTGCTGTTGGCGATCTCCACGGCCTGGTCGTCGCCGTGGTAGGGGATGATCGTCAGGACGGGCCCGAAGATCTCCTCCTGGGCGATGACCGCGTCCGGGGCGACGTCGGCGAAGATCGTCGGCCGTACGTACGCGCCCCCGTCCAGCCCGGCGGGCCTGCCCGGGCCGCCGAGGACGAGCCTCGCGCCGTCGGCGACGCCGCGCTCGATGTAGCCCTCGACCCGCCGCCGGTGCTGCTCGGAGGCCATCGGCCCGATGAGGGTGGCCTCGTCCATCGGATCGCCGACGACGTAGCCCTTCGCGGCGGCCACGGCCAACTCGATCGCCTCCTCCTGCCGCGACGCGGGCACCAGCATCCGCGGCCACGCGCCGCAGACCTGCCCGCCGTTGGTGTAGGTCATGGCCACGCCGCGGGTGACCGCCTCGGGGAAGTCCGCGTCGTCGAGGATGACGTTGGCCGACTTGCCGCCGAGCTCCAGCGTGACCCGCTTGACGGTCTCGGCGGCCGCGGCGGCGATCAGCCGGCCCGCGCGGGTGGAGCCGGTGAACGACACCATGTCGATGCCCGGATGTGCCGAGATGGCCGCGCCGACGGTCGGGCCGGTGCCATGGACGACGTTGAACACCCCGGCGGGCAGCCCCGCCTCGGCCGCGACCTCGGCCAGGATCGCCGCCGTGAGCGGCGCGATCTCCGACGGCTTGAACACCATGGTGTTGCCCGCCAGCAGGGCGGGTGCCAGCTTCGAGACGATCTGCTGGAGCGGGAAGTTCCACGGCGTGATGGCGCCGACGACCCCGATCGGCTCGCGCACCACCAGCGAGCTGCCGATGCGCTCGGACCAGGCGAAATCGGGGGCGAGCGCGGCGAAGGACGCCGCCACCGCGACCGGGAAGCCCGCCTGCGCGGCACGGGACAGCGTGATGGGGGCGCCCATCTCGCCGGTGATCGTGGTGGCGATCTCCTCGTTCCGGCCGCGCAGCCCGTCGGCGATGCGGCCGACAACCTGCGCGCGTACGGCCGGGTCGGTGGCGGCCCAGCCGGGGAAGGCCGCCCGCGCCGCGGCGACGGCGCGGTCCACGTCGGCGGTGGTGCCCTCCGGCACCTGGGCGACGACGGCGCCGGTCGCCGGGTTCACCACGTCGATCATCTGGGTGGATCCGGGGACGCTCCGGCCGCCGATCCAGTGGGTAGCTGTCTTGACTGTGGTTGTGCTCATGAGACGACCGTGGCAGCGGGGCGGGGCCGGAGGAATGTCCTGCCGATCCGGGGATCCGGCCGGGCGCGGTCCCCGTTCTGCCTGTCCAGGGATCGGCAGAGCATGGATACGGGAGGGCGGCGGCCCGATACTCGGCACGCCAAGGAAACATTTCCGGCCGGGAAGTGTTCATGGAGGCGGACGTATCAAGAGGAGGTCGACCATCGTGGACCGGGCCCGACTCGCCGAGTTCCTGCGCAGCCGCCGGGAGGCGTTGCAACCGGAGGACGTGGGGTTGCCCCGTGGCGGGCGGCGGCGTACGGGCGGGCTGCGGCGCGAGGAGGTCGCCGTGCTGTCCGACATGTCGGTCGACTACTACAGCCGGCTGGAGCAGCGGCGCGGGCCGCACCCGTCGGAGCAGATGCTCGCCTCCATCGCCGGTGGGCTGCGCCTGTCGCTGGAGGAACGCGATCACCTGTTCCGCCTGGCGGGATACGCCACCCCGCAGCGGACCCTGCGGGCCGACCACATCAACCCCGGCATGATGCGCATCTTCGACGGCCTCGAGGACGCCGCCGCCCAGGTCGTGAACTACCTCGGCGAGACGCTGAAGCAGACCCGGCTGTCGAAGGCGCTGATCGGCGACGAGACCGTACGCACCGGGATGGCCCGCAACCCGCACTACCGGTGGTTCACCGATCCCGGCGCGCGGGCGATGCATCCTGAGGACGACCACCCGGCGCACAGCAGGCTGATGGCGGCGAACCTGCACGACCTCCACACCCGCGACCGCACGGACCCGCGCACGGCGGCGATCGTGAACGCGCTGCTGGCCGAGAGCGCCGAGTTCGCCGAGCTGTGGGGCGAGCACCCGGTCAGCCGCCTCTACTGCCCGCAGAAGCGCATCCGGCACCCGGAGCTCGGCCTGCTCGAACTGCACTGCCAGACGCTGGTCGACCCCGATCAGTCCCAGAGCCTCGTCGTCTACACCGCGCCGTCGGGCAGCGAGAGCTACGACAAGCTGCGCCTGCTGTCGGTCATCGGGGACCAGCGCCGCTAGCGGAAAAATTACCCGCGCACCGGTCCGGCCTGTCACAAATCCGGCTTCTGTCCTGTCGTCCTTCCGGGACACGTTCTTGTGACAGACCGGAGGGGCACCATGCAGTCGCGAGAAATACGGCCAGAGGGCCGGCCAGGACGGCGACCCGAGAGACAGGTCGCCACATCCGTCCTGGTCATCGGCACGGGAGGGGCCGGGCTGCGGGCCGCCATCGAGCTCGCCGAGCGCGGGGTCGGCGTCCTCGCGGTGGGCAAGCGGCCGAAGGCGGACGCGCACACCTCGCTCGCGGCGGGCGGCATCAACGCGGCGCTCGCCACGATGGACCCGGAGGACAGCTGGCAGCAGCACGCGGCCGACACCCTCAAGGAGAGCTATCTGCTCGCCAACCCGGAGACGGTGCGCATCGTCGCCGAGGGCGCGGCGCGGGGCATCGAGGATCTGGAGCGCTGGGGCATGCCGTTCGCCCGGGAGGAGGACGGGCGCATCTCGCAGCGGTTCTTCGGCGCCCACACCTACCGGCGCACCGCGTACGCCGGGGACTACACGGGGCTGGAGATCCAGCGCACGCTGATCAACCGGGCGGCGCAGCTCGACGTCCCCATTCTCGACACCGTGTACATCACGCGCCTCCTCGTCCGGGACAACGCGGTCTTCGGCGCGTACGGATTCGACCTGACCGACGGCACCCGCTACGTCATCCATGCCGACGCGGTGATCCTGGCCGCCGGCGGGCACACCCGGATCTGGCGGCGTACCTCCTCCCGCAGGGACGAGAACACCGGCGACTCCTTCCGCCTCGCCGTCCTCGCCGGCTGCCGCATCCGCGACCCCGAGCTGGTGCAGTTCCATCCCTCCGGGCTCATCTCGCCCGAGAACGCGGCCGGCACCCTCGTCTCCGAAGCGGCCCGGGGCGAGGGCGGGATCCTGCGCAACCAGCTCGGCGAGCGGTTCATGTCCCGGTACGACCCGGAGCGGATGGAGCTGTCGACGCGGGACCGCGTGGCGCTGGCCGCGTACACCGAGATCAAGGAGGGCCGGGGGACCCCGGACGGCGGCGTGTGGCTGGATGTGTCGCACCTGCCGCGGCAGACGATCATGACACGGCTGCCCCGCGTCTACCAGACACTCCTTGAGCTGCAGATGCTCGACATCACCAAGCAGCCGATCGAGATCGCGCCGACCGCGCACTACTCGATGGGCGGCGTCTGGGTGCGGCCCGAGGACCACGGCACGGGCGTCGACGGCCTGTACGCGATCGGCGAGGCGGCCAGCGGCCTGCACGGCGCCAACCGCCTCGGCGGCAACTCGCTCATCGAGCTGCTCGTCTTCGGCCGCATCGTCGGCCAGGCGGCGGCCGAGCACTCCGCGGGCCTGGAAGCCCAGCGCCGCTCGGCCGAGGCGCTCGACGCGGCGCGGGCGGAGGTGGACGAGCTCCTCGCCGCCGACGGCCCCGAGAACGTACGGGCGCTGCAGCGGGCCCTGCGCGACATCATGACGGAGCACGCCGGCGTGGTGCGCGACGAGAGCGGCCTGCTGAAGGGCCTCGCCGAGCTCGCCGCGGTGGAGGCGCGCATCGAGAACGTCGGCGTGCACCCGGACATCGCCGGCTTCCAGGACCTGGCGCACGCCTTCGACCTGAAGTCCGCGGCGCTCGCCGCCCGCGCGACGATCGAGACCGCTCGTGAGCGGCGCGAGACCCGCGGTTGCCACAACCGCTCCGACCACCCCGAGCTCGACCCCGCGCTGCAGGTCAACTTCGTGTGGTCCGGCCCCGGATCGGTGGAGAAGGAAAGCATCCCGCCGATTCCGGCCGAGATCGCGGCGCTCATGCGCGAGGTCTCATCCGCCGGAAAGCTCGTCGAGTAACTCCCCCATAACCCGTGAAAGGACCACAAGGATGAGCTCTGTTGTCGTGGGCGTGGATGACTCCGAGGCGAGCCTGCGTGCCGTGGAGTGGGCCGCCGCCGAGGCGGAACGCCGCGGGCGGCCGCTGGAGATCGTGCACGCCTTCATCTGGCCCCTCCTGAAGGCGCCCCTGGGCCCGGCGCCGGGCGCGCCGCCCGAGGGCGGCCTCCGGCACGCAGCCGAACGCGTCGTGGCCACGGCGCTGGACCGGGCGCGCGCGGTCGCGCCCGGCATCGAGGTGACCACGGACATGCCGGAAGGCGATCCACTCAGCGCGCTGCTGCGCCGTTCCCACCAGGCAGGACTCCTGGTCGTGGGCAGCCGCGGGCTCGGCGAGGTCGGCGGGCTGCTGCTCAGCTCGGTCGGCGCCCGGCTCGGCGTCGTGGCCCACTGCCCCGTCGTCGTCGTACGCGAGCCCGCCACGCCCCGCGGCCCCGTCGTGGCCGGGATCGCCGGGCACGGCGAGAGCGAGGCGCTGCTCCCCTTCGCGTTCGCGCACGCCGCCCGGACGGGGAACGACCTGGTGCTGGCGCACGTCGGCCCGGACGGGTCGGCCGACCCGAGCCCCACGGTCCTGCCCGAGGAGACCCTGACCAAGTGGCAGGAGCTCTTCCCCTCGGTCACGACCGTCCAGAAGTCCCTCACCGGCCACCCGGGCAAGGCGCTGATGCACGCCGCGTCGGCGGCGTCCCTGCTCGTGGTCGGCTCGCACCACCGGCGCGAGCTCAGCGCGCTGGTGCACGGCTCGGTCAGCCAGGCCGTCCTGCACCACGCCACCTGCCCGGTCGCGATCGTCCAGGTCCATCGATAGGCCCGCGCCCGAGCATCGTCGATGGCTTGATCAGGCACCAAGAAAGATTTTCGCGGCAGCTGTCACAAGCCCGGCGGCTGCCCTGTCTTAGCTGACGACCGGAGGGCAAAGCTGTCCCCGGCGGACAGAAAGGATGTCCCATGAAGATCGTGGTTATCGGCGGCACCGGCCTGATCGGGTCGAAGCTGGTGACGAAGCTGGGCGAGCACGGTCACGAAGCGGTGGCCGCGTCGCCGAACACCGGTGTGAACACCCTCACCGGTGAAGGGCTGGCCGAGGTGCTGGAGGGCGCGCAAGTGGTGATCGACGTGTCGAACTCGCCGTCGTTCGAGCCCGCGGCGGTGATGGAGTTCTTCCAGACCTCCACGGGCAACCTGCTCGCCGCGGAGAAGGCGGCCGGTGTCGGGCACCACGTGGCGCTGTCGATCGTGGGCACGGAGCGGATGCCCGAGAACGGCTACTTCAGGGCGAAGATCGCCCAGGAGGGGCTCATCGAGAAGTCGTCGATCCCGTTCTCGCTGGTGCACGCCACCCAGTTCTACGAGTTCGTCCGGGCCATCGCCGATTCGGGGACGAAGGACGGCAAGGTGCACATGGCGCCGGTGCTCTTCCAGCCCATCGCGGGCGACGACGTCGCGCAGGCGGTCGGCCGGACCGCGGTGGGCGAGCCGCTGAACGGCAGGATCGAGATCGCCGGGCCCGACCAGTTCCGGATGGACGAGTTCTTCCGCCAGGCGCTGGCCGACCTGGGCGACCAGCGCGAGGTGGTCACCGATCCGCACGCGACCTACTTCGGCAGCGAGCTCACCGAGCGGTCGCTGGTGCCGCTGGGTGACGACGCGACCCTCGGCACGATCCACTACCGCGACTGGGCCGCCCGGAACACGACCGGCAAGTAGCCCTGATGCCCATAGTTCACGAGAGGTAGTTCCCATGTCTGACGCCCCGAAGCAGCGATCGACCGCGTGGCAGACGGCGCTGACCATGGTGCAGGAGGCCGAGCCGCCGTTCATCCCGGCGGGCGCGCACGCCATGACCGTGGTGATCGAGTACCCGCCCGGCGACCCCGGCACGCCGCCGCACCGGCACACCGGGCCCGCGTTCGGCTTCGTGCTGGAAGGCGAGATGCTGCTGGAGATCGAGGGCGAGCCGGAGCGGGTCGTCCGCGCCGGGGAGGCCTTCTGGGAGCCCGGCGGCGACGTCATCCACTACCAGGACGGCAACCACCGCGACGACGTCCCGCTGCGGTTCACCGTCACCATGCTGTGCGATCCCGACAAGCCGATGCTCACCCTGGTGGACGAGGAAGAGCTCGCCCAGCGCAAGGACCGCCGCGCCCCGCGCCCGTCCTGAGCACATTCGCACCATGAGGACACAGGCCGGCAGGCGGCACATGCGCCTCCGTCGAGACAGGAGTCGTGCAGTGACCGCTCTGGCGATGGTCGCCGAGTTCGACGATGTCGCCGGCTGGACCGCCGACGCCGTCGAGCAGCTCGGGCGGCGGCACGCCATACCGGCCACCTGCCGCGGCAGCGCGAGCCCGGCCGCGCTGGCCTGGCTGGCCGAGGCGTGCGAGCTGGCCTTGGGGATGCGGCTGCTGGACGTGGGCGCGGGCGCCGGCGGCCCGGCCGCCTGGGCCGCCGAGCGGTTCGGGGTCCAGCCGATCCTGGTGGAGCCGATGCCGGCCGCGGGCCGGGCCGCCTCCCGGCTGTTCGGGCTGCCGGTCCTCGCGGCGGACGGCCGGCGGATCCCGCTCCGTACGGGGTCGGTCGACGCCGCCTGGTGCCTGGGGGTGCTGTGCACCGTGCGGGACAAGGCCGCCGTACTCGGCGAGATCCACCGGGTGCTCAGGCCCGGCGCCTCGCTGGGGCTCCTGGTGGTCGTCGCACGGGGGCCGCAGCTCCTTCCGGTTCCGGAGGGCAACCACTTCCCCACCCGGCGGGAGCTGCTCTCGCTGCTCGCCGGCGCCGGGTTCGAGGTCGTCGAGCAGATCGACCCGCCCACCGGGGCGCCGCTGTCCTGGTCACGACGTGCCGAGCAGGTGGCCGCGGTGGTGGCGACCCGCCATCGGGCCGACCCCGCCTACGCGCTGGCCGCTCACCAGGGCGAGCGCTTCACCCGCCTGTTCGCCTCCGGCCAGATCGCCGTGCGGCTGATCCACGCGGTCAGCCGGCCTGCCGGACACCCATTCAAGCCACGCATGGAGGAAAGATGAGCATCCCTGACGGCGAGGACGAGGTTCTGTACGAGCTCAAGGCCGAGGTCGAGATCGAGCTGACCCTCGCCGAGGCGAGCCGTCCGGAGGAGGAGATGGAGCTGCCGGTCACCGAGTGGCTGTTCGACCCGACGGACGTCGAGCGCGAGGAGATCGGCCTGCGGGGTCTGCTCGACGCGGTCGAGGAGCTGGAGGAGCATTCCCGGCCCGGTGATCAGGGTGCGTGAAGCGCGCATCGACACGCTCGACAGCCTGCGCGAGCACCTGCAGTGGGCGATCGAGCTGGAGCACGCGACCCTGCCGCCGTACCTGTGCGCTCTGTACTCGCTGGACCCGGAGCGGAACCGGGCGGCCGTCGAGGTGGTGGGCAGCGTCTTCGCCGAGGAGATGCTGCACCTCACGCTGGCCGCGAACCTGCTCAACGCCGTCGGCGGCAGCCCCCGGCTGGACACGCCGCGCATGCTCCCGCCCCATCCCCGCCCCCTGCCCCACGGTGACCGCTCGCTGGAGCTGTCGCTGGTCCCCTTCGGCGCGGAGGCGCTGGAGCTGTTCCTGCGGATCGAGCAGCCGGCACCGCCCGGCGCCCCGGCGGAGGGCGACGAGTACGAGACGATCGGGCAGTTCTACGCCGCGATCGAGCAGGGACTGCTCCTGCTGTGCGACCGGCTCGGCGAGCAGGCGGTCTTCACCGGCGATCCGGCCCGCCAGGTCAGCGCGGCGCACTTCCGGCACACCGCCGGGCGGCTGGTCACCGTCGGCGACCTCAAGTCGGCTCTGGCGGCGCTGGAGGAGATCGTCGAGCAGGGCGAGGGCACCGCGCGGGGCGGGGTCTGGGACGGCGACCAGGACATCTTCCACCCCGAACGGGACGAGGTGGCCCACTACTACCGCTTCCAGGAGCTCAAGGCCGGCCGGCGCTACCGGCGCGGCGACACCCCGCAGACCGGGCCCACCGGCGAGGCGATCTCCGTGGACCCGGCCGGCGTGCATCCGATGCGGCGCAACCCGCGCCTGACCGATCATGCCCCGGGCAGCGCGATCCGCACCGCCCAGGAGGAGTTCAACCACACCTACTGCGCCGTCCTGCACCTGCTGGAGCGGGCGTTCAACGGCAGCCCGAGGCTGCTCAAGGTCGCCACCGGCACCATGTACGCGCTCAAGGCCCAGGCGCAGGCCCTGATGCGGATGCCCGACGGGGAGAGCACGACGGCCGGCCCCACCTTCGACTACGTCGAGCCCGAGCTGCGCCGGTGGAGCGTCGGCGACGGGCAGCGGATCGTCGTCCTGCGCGACGGCCCGTACGTCGTGTACGGCGGCGTCCCGCTCCGGCGCAAGCGCAAGATCGTCTCGGAGCCGGAGAAGAACGCGCTGACCTGGCAGACCGGCGAGCCGCTGGAGACCGAGGACACGTACGCGCTGTGCCGCTGCGGCCACTCGGGCGCCAAGCCGTTCTGCGACGGGACCCACGCCGTGATCGGGTTCGACGGCACGGAGAGCGAGGTCATGCGGCCGTACAAGGAGCTGCAGCACGTGCACGACGGGGTGGGCATCTCGGCCCAGCGGGTGGGCGAGCTGTGCGTCCACGCCGCCTTCTGCATCGGCCGCACCCGGCCGATCGCGGCGATGCTCGCCGACACCGGCGACAGTGACGTGCGCTCCGAGGTCATGGGCCGCATCGACCACTGCCCCTCCGGCTCCTACAGCTACGCCCTCGAACGCGGCGGCGACACGATCGAGGCCGACCTCCCGCGGGCCGTCTCGGTCCTGGAGGAGGAGGACGGGCTGGCCGGCGCGCTGTGGGTGACCGGCGGCGTCCCGGTCGTGCGCTCGGACGGCCGGCCGCTGGAGACCCGCAACCGGGTGACGCTGTGCCGCTGCGGCCACTCCGGCAACAAGCCGCTGTGCGACGGCACCCACCGCGAGATCGGCTTCCACGAGTAGGCCCCGGCCGCCAAGGCTCCATCGCCTCCCGCCGCCCGTACGGCGGCAGGCGAGACCTTGGCCTGCCCGATTCACCATGAGAAAGAGAGAGACCATGAGCAGTCCCGTTCTTGAGCCGGCGGCGCAGGCGTTCGCCGACGCGACCGCCAAGCCTCCGTTCGTGTACGAGCTGGGCACCGAAGGCGCCCGCAAGCTGCTGGACGACGTCCAGGCCGCACCGGTGGACATGCCGGAGGTGGACGAGAAGTGGATCACCGTGCCGGCCGAGGCCGGTGACGTGCGGGTGCGCATCGTCAAGCCGGCCGGCACGACCGCCACCCTTCCCGTGGTGCTGTACGTGCACGGCGGCGGCTGGGTGCTCGGCGGCACCAGCACCCACGACCGGCTGGTCCGCGAACTGGCCGTCGGCACGGGCGCCGCGCTGGTGTTCGTCGAGTACGACCGCTCCCCCGAGGCCCGCTACCCGGTGGCCATCGAACAGGCCTACGCCACCGCGCAGTGGATCACCCGGAACGGCGCCGAGGAAGGGCTGGACGCCACCCGGCTGGCCGTGGCCGGCGACTCGGTCGGCGGCAACATGACCGCCGCACTCACCCTCATGGCCAAGCAGCGCGGCGACGTGCACTTCATCCACCAGTCGCTGTACTACCCGGTCACCGACGCCGCCCAGGACACCCCCAGCTACCGCCAGTTCGCCCACGGCCCGCACCTGACCGCCCAGGCGATGGCCTGGTTCTGGGACGCCTACACCCCCGACCCCGCCCAGCGCGCCGAGATCACCGCCTCCCCGCTGCGCGCCACCCTGGAGGACCTGGCCGGCCTGCCGCCCGCGTTCGTCATCGTCGATGAGAACGACGTGCTGCGCGACGAGGGCGAGGCCTACGCCCGCAAGCTCACCCAGGCCGGCGTGCCCACCACCAGCGTCCGCTACAACGGCACCCTGCACGACTTCATGATGCTCAACCCGGTCCGCGAGACCCACGCCGCCCGCGCCGCCACCGCGCAGGCCATCACCGTCCTGACCCACGCCCTGCACCCCGGAAAGGCCCGCTCATGACCACCGCCCAGCAGCCCGTCGTCGTCCTGGTCCACGGCGCGTTCGCCGAATCGGCCAGCTGGAACCGCGTCCTCCAACGCCTGCACGAGCGGGGCCTGGACGCCGTCGCCGTGGCCAACCAGCTGCGCGGCCTCGACGGCGACGCCGCCTACGTCCGCAACGTCATCACCAGCCTCGACCGGCCGGTCGTGCTGGCCGGCCACTCCTACGGCGGCATGGTGATCACCCAGGCCGCCGCCGGCCTCCCGGCCGTGCACGCACTGGTCTACGTCGCCGCCTTCGCCCCCGATTCCGGCGAGAGCGCGCTGCTGCTGTCGGCCAAGTTCGACGGCAGCACCCTGGGCGCCGCGCTGGAGGCCTACCCGGTCAGCACCGGCGGCAACGAGTTCCGCATCGCCCGCGACAAGTTCCACCACCAGTTCTGCGCCGACCTCGACCCGCGCGAGGCCGCCCTGATGGCCGCCACCCAGCGACCGGTCACCGAGAAGGCCCTCACCGACGGCCTGACCGCGAGCGAACCCGCCTGGCGTACCACGCCGTCCTGGTTCGTGCACGGCGAGCAGGACCTCAACATCCCCGCCCAGGCCCTGCGCTTCATGGCCGACCGCGCCGGCTCCCGCGGCACCCGCGAGGTCGCCGGCGCCTCCCACGCGCTCGCCGCGTCCCAGCCCGACGCCGTCACCGCCGCCATCCTGGACGCGGTCGCCCATGTGAACGGCTGAGCGGAGTCACCCGCCGGCCGGCGGCCAGGGTCACCGGCCGGCCACGCATTCGAGTCGAAGGCGCGGTCGTACATGCAGGCAGAATCACCGGAACAGGCGGGCGCGCTCGACGAGGCGGCCACCGCCTTCGTCGAGCTGCGTCAGCGCCTGTTCGGCATCGCCTATCGGATACTCGGCAGCGCGTCCGAGGCCGAGGACATCCTGCAGGAAGTCTGGTTACGCTGGCAGGGCACCGACCGGGCGGTCGTCGACACCCCCTCGGCGTTCCTGGCCGCGATCACCACCCGGCTGTCCATCAACGCCGCCACCTCCGCCCGCGCGCGCCGCGAGACCTACATCGGTTCCTGGCTGCCGGAACCCGTGGACACCAGTGCCGACCCCGCGCTCGGCGCCGAACGTGGCGCAGCGCTCCAACTCGCCGTCCTGCTGCTGATGGAGCGGCTCAGCCCCGCCGAGCGGGCCGCGTACGTCCTGCGTGAGGCCTTCGCCTACCCCTACCGCCAGATCGCGGACGTCCTCCGGCTCACCCCGGCCAACGCCCGCCAGCTCGTCAGCCGCGCCCGCAAGCGGCTGGCCGCCGTCCGGCGCGAGCCGATCGGCAAGGGCGAGCACCGGCACCTCCTCCAGGCCTTCGTCGACGCCGCCCGGACGGGGAACATCGGCGCCCTGGAAGACCTCTTCGCCGCGGACATCGTCAGCTCCGCCGACGGCAACGGTCTCAGGGGGGCCGCCCGGTTCCCGCTGATGGGCGGCGAGCGGGTGGCGCACTTCGTAGCCGCGTTCGCGCCGAGGTTCTGGCCGGGCGCCGAGATGGAGTGGGTCGAGGTGAACGGGCTCGCCGGCGTGCTCGTCCCCGGCGGCCGCACCGGGGTCGCGCTGCTCACCATCGAGGCCTCGCCGCAGGGCATCCACCACCTCATGTGGATCGTCAGTCCCGACAAACTGCACGCCTTCGAGCAGTCACGCGCCCGGTCGGGCGGAGGCGTCACGACCGGGGGCGCCACCCGGTCCTAGCGGGGGTGTCACAACCAGCCGGGCTGTCCGGTCATAGCCGGATGTCACAACCCGACCGGCTGCCCGGTCTTTACTGTCACACCCGACAGAACAGAGGACATCGTGCGGACCACCCCGTTGGCCGGCCACCGCGCCGGCCCTGCCACGACCTGCGAACAGGAGAAGCCCCGCCGCGCGAAGGCGGACCCTCCCGGCTGCCAGGACGGTGGGACATGACCGGGGCGGGCGCCGAGTCGCTGGCGGAGATGCTCGACGAACGCCAGCACCTGCTCGAGATCGCCCTGTGGATGTTCGGCTCGGAGGTCACGGCCGACCGCATCGTCCAGGAGACCTATCGCCGCTGGTACGCCCTCGGCGACGAGGACCGCGCCGGCATCGCGGTGCCGCGCGCCTGGCTGACGCGGGTCGCCGGCAGCATCTGCCTGGAGCTGCTCGCCACCCCCGGCGGCGTGTGGCACCCCGTCCCGTCCGCCGCGCCCCCCGCCGCATCCCCTGCCGCATCCCCTGCCGCGTCCCCCGCCGGTGACCCGGTACGCCGGTTCGAGCCCGCCCCCGGTCTGGCCCAGCTCCAGGCCAGGTCCCGCCAGGCCATGCGGGCCGGACACGACCGTGTCGTACGCCGGTTCGCCGCGGCCTGCGACGCGGGTGACCAGGCCGGGCTGCGGGCGGTCCTGGCCAGGGACGTGCTCGTCGTGAGCGACGGTGGCGGCAAGCTGCGCGCCGCCGTGCATCCGACGTACGGCGCGGACGCGGTGGCCCGGTTCGTCACCGCCCTGCTGACCGGCCGGCCGGCCACCGAGGTGGCCGTCGGATCCGTGAACGGCCGGGCGGGCCTGGTGCTGCGCCGGGCGGGCCGGGCCGTGGCGGTGGTCAGCGTGAGCGTCGCCGGGGCCGAGGTCACCGCTGTCTGGATCGTCCTGAACCCCGACAAGTTGGAGCGCTGGCATCGCCCATGACTGACGTGCCCCCGTTACAGACCTCTCATTCGCCGCTGAAAGGCGTACCGGTGATCGACCTGAACCTGTCCACGGACCACGACCACGGCGGCTCCGCGTTCAAACCGCTCTACACCACGCGCGTCGCCGTGACCGGCGGCAGCGCCGCCCACGGCCGCGTCAGCGGCCGGGCCCGCTCCGCCGACGGCGCCCTCGACCTGGACTTGCGGATGCCCGCGGAGCTGGGCGGCGACGCCCCGGGGCCGAACCCCGAACAGCTCTTCGCCGCCGCGCACGCCGCCTGCTTCCACGGCGTGCTCAGCCTGCTGGCCCGCCGGAGCCTCCTCGACCCCGCGACGATCGCGGTGGAGGTGACCGTCGCCGTCGGCCGCGACCCCGACGGCGGCTACCAGCTCAGGGCCGACCTGGTGGTGAACTGGCCGGGAGTCGAACGCGACAAGGCCGCCCCGCTCCTCACCCAGGCGGCCACGCTGTGCCCCTACACCAAGATGACCCGCCAGGGCATCCCGATCACGATCATCTTCACCTCCTGAGAGGTGTTTCACGAGGCCCTGAAGGACCTGACCGGAGACCTCCCCCGCCACCCGGCCCGGCCCCGGCCACCTCTCCACCCCCTGGTCGGACCGGCCAGCACGGCACGGCGGGTGCAGCGGGGCGGGGCAGCGGGGCGGGGCGGGCCAGGCCGCGGGGGGTCGCGGGCGGGTCGGGGGTGGGGGCGTCGTGGAGGGCTGGGCGGGTGGATCGTGGTGGAACCGGTTGGTGGCAAAGGGCACCATGGAGGTTGTCATCCGATTTGCCCCCATTTTTGAGGAATCCTCCATGAGTGCACATGACGTCCAGGTGATGCGGCAGGCGGTGCTGAGGTTCCTCGGCTCGCTCGACACCGAGCGGCGGGCCGCGGCGACGGCGCCGTTCGGCTCGCCGGAGCGTACCGAGTGGTCCTACCTCCCCGGCCCCCGTCCGGGGCTGCCGCTGGTCGAGATGACCTCCGCCCAGCAGGACCTGGCGCTCGCCCTGCTCGACGCCGGCTGCGGCGTGGCCGGCGCGCGCACGGCGAGAGGCGTCATCGAGCTCGAGCGCGTCCGCCGCCGGCTGGTCACCGGGGTGGACGAGATCGACGGCGACCGCTACTGGTTCCGGGTGTTCGGCGAGCCGGGAGGGGCGGCCCCGTGGGCGTGGCGGGTCAACGGCCACCACCTCGCGGTGCACATCACGGTCGTGGGCGACTCGATCACGGTCACGCCGAGCTTCCTGGGCGCCGAGCCGGCCATGGTCCTGTCGGGACCGCATCGGGGTCTGCGGCTGCTCGCCGAGGAGGAGGAGATGGGCCGGGCCCTGCTCGCCGAGCTCTCGCCGTACCAGCGCTCGATCGCGATCACCGGCGAGGTGGCCCCTGACGACGTGCTCACCCGCAACGACCCCGTGGCCGAGCTCGACGGGATCCCCCGCGGGCTGTCCTACGCCGACATGTCGGCGCCGTCGAGGGACCTGCTCGAACGGCTGGTCCGCCGCTACTTCGACCGCGCCCCCGGCTGGTACGGCGAGACGTGCTGGCGCGAGGCGGTGGACGCCGGTCTCGACAAGGTGACGTTCGCGTGGGCGGGATCGGACCAGCGGGGGCAGGGCCACTACTACTGCGTCGTCGGCCCCACGTTCCTGCTGGAGTACGACAACACCCAGGACGACGCCAACCACATCCACTCCGTGTGGCGCGACCTGCGCCACGACTGGGGCGGGGACCTGCTCGCGCGCCACTACGCCGACCACCACTGACGGCCGGGCCGCGGCGGGCCGGATCCGGCGCCCGCCCGCCGCGCTCGAAGGTTCCCCAGGCAGGCGTCAGGCCAGCTTCTCCAGGACCGGTACGACGTCCGCCGGCGAGGGCAGCGCGGCCATCTCGGCCCGTACCTCCTCCGCCGCCCGGCCCATCCGCCGGTCGCCGGTCAGCCGGCGCAGCGCGTCGCGGGCCGTCTCCACCGAGACCTCGGACGGGTCCAGCACCGCGGCCAGGCCCCGCCGTTCCAGCAGCGGCGCGTGCAGGTACTGGTCGCCCCCGTGCGGCAGGACGAGCTGCGGGACGCCCGCCGCGCACGAGGTCAGCATGGTGGCCGCGCCGCCGTGGTGGACGATCCCGGAGCAGGTCGCGATCACGTCGGCGATCGGCAGCCAGGTGGCGGCGCGCACGTTGGCGGGCAGCTCGGGCAGGTCGGCGGGGTCCGCGCCGCCGAGGGCCAGGACCAGCTCGATGTCCAGGTCCTGTGCCGCGGCGACGAAGTCCTCCAGCACGCCGATCCCGGCCCACCGCGGCACCTCCGTGCCGAGGGTCACGCACACGCGCGGCCGTTCCGGCTTGTGGAACATCCACGGCGGGCGGGCGGCGTCGCCCCCGCTGTACGGGACGAACCGGATCGGCCGGTCGAGCTCGACGCCGGGGTCGAGCAGGCTGGCGGGCATGGGGTCGAGCACGACGGCGGGCTCGACGGGCCAGGAGCGGACCCCGTGGCGTTCGGCGGCGGGCCGGACCTCGGCGCGCACCGCGTCCCGGATCTCCACCGGGACGGGCAGGCCCAGATGGTAGCAGACGGCGGGCACGCCGCGGGCCGCCGCCACGATCGGGCCCGCGTACTCCAGCGACGAGTGCACCACGAGATCCGGCTCCCAGCCGTCCGCCAGGGCCACGAAGCGGTCGACCACCCGGTCGGTGAAGTCGCCGAACAGGCCGCCGAGGAAGCCGGTCAGCTCGAAGCCCGCCGCGGCGGCCCGCTGCTCGTGCTCGCCGAAGACGGCCATGATGTCGCCGTCGGGGTAGCCGTCCACGGCGGGCAGCCCGGCCTTGCCCATGGCGTGCAGCGAGTGGCCGCTGGTGCCGGCCACGACGTCGTGACCGGCGGAGCGCGCCGCCCAGATCAGCGGGACGAGGCTCAGCGAGTGGCCGAGCCCGGGTGACATGGTGAACAGGATCCTCATCTCAGCTCATCTCCTCGTGGAAGTGGCGCCGGTCGCGACGCGCCCGAGGACGCGCCCGAGGACACTGTCGAGGACGTCGGCGAGGATGCCCTCGCGGTCGCTCCCCGGCGGGGCGTCCCGCTCGGCGCGCCAGGCGATGAAGCCGTCGGGCCGGACGAGCACCGCGCCGCGGCTGCTCACGCCGTACGCCTTGGCCCAGGGTTCGTCGGTGATCAGGTGGGTGTCGAGGGGCAGGCCGCGGCGGCCGGCGGCACGGGCGGCGGCGTCGGCCCAGGGGGTGCCGTCCCCGCCCGCGAGCAGGGTGAGGTCCTTGCCGAGCAGGTCGAGCGTGGAGACGCCGGAGTCGAGCACGACGTGCGGCGCCCGCGTGCCCGGCCGCCCGGAGGGGGCGTTCACGTCGTCGTAGTCGCCGATGTCGTAGTCGCCGACGTCCTGGTCACCGTCGCGGGGCCACTGCTCGCCCGGCTCGGGCAGCACCGCGGCGGACCGGTAGCGGTAGCCCATCATCACCGTCAGGTCGTCGGCGATCGGCACCGCCGCCACGTCCCCGACGGCCGGGTTCTTGAACCGGTCGAGCGACCGCGCGACGGCCTGGTCCACGGTGAACCGGCCGACCGGCAGCCGCTCGGCCTCGTACGTGCGCAGCAGCCCCGGGCCCGCCCGGCCGGCCAGCACGTACGCGAGCTTCCAGGCCAGGTTGTGGGCGTCCTGCACCCCGGTGTTGGCCCCGAAACCGCCGGTGGGCGGGTGCACGCGGGCCGAATCCCCGGCGAGGAACACGCGCCCGGAGCCGAGGGACGCCGCGACCCTGGCCGCGAGCTCCCACGGCAGCCGGCCGAGAATCTCGACCTCAAGGTCGGGAACGCCGACCGCGGCCCGTACCAGGGCCACGCAGCGCTCCTCGGTGAACTCCTCCTGCTCCCCGCCGGGGAAGTACATGGCGTCGAGCTGCCAGCGCTCGCCGTCGGTGCCCAGCACGCCCATGACGTCCTCGTTCATCACCTGGCAGTGCATGAACGCCCGGCCGCGCAGCGCCTCGGTCAGGTCGGCCCGGAACAGGATGGCCATGTTGTGCACCATCGTCCCGATGCCTCCGGTGGGGATGCCGAGCGCCTGGCGTACCTGGCTGGCGTTGCCGTCGCAGCCGACGAGGTAGCCGGCGCGCACGGTCCGCCGGGCGCCCGTGCGGCGCTCCTCCAGCACGGCCGTGACCCCGTCGCCGTCCTGCTCGAAGGAGACCAGCCGGACGCCGAACCGCACGTCGGCGCCGAGTTCGACGGCGCGGGCGCGCAGCAGCGGCTCCAGCTTGTCCTGGGGGCACGGCGCCCAGCCCGTGGGGCTCACCGGGCTGGAGTCCTCGAAGACACCGTGCAGGTACGGCATCTCGAACCACTCGTGCTCCTCCCCCGCCAGGCTCTCGGCGCGCAGGATCCCGCTGGTGCGCTGCCTGCCCTCCAGCCGGCGCTGCGCCGCGCGGATCGCGGGCTCCAGGCCGACCGACCTGTAGAGCTCCATGGTGCGGGGGTTGACGCCCCAGGCCCGGGCGTAGATGGAGGTGTCCTCGTGCCGCTCCACCAGCAGCGGGGTGACGCCGTGCCAGGCGAGGAACACCGCCGTCGACAGGCCCACCAGGCTGCCGCCCGAGATCAGGACGGGAACGTGCTCGTCGTACATGATCGTCTCCCCGTAGGTCAGCTGAGAACGGTGCGGAGGTGCGCGTCGAGGGCGGCGGCGGCGTCGAGCGGGGCGTGGCCCGCGAGGTAGCCGTCGGGGCGCACCAGGCAGGCGATCGGCCGGCCGGCCGCGCCGTAGGCCTCGTGGATCAGGCCGGTCACGTCACGGAGGATCCCGCCGCCCCCGGTGGTCGCGTCGCGGAGGGCGTCGGCGTTGCGGGTGGTGACGACCTTGACGGCGAGGCCGGCGCGGGCGTAGCCGCTCAGCCGCCGCTCCGCGGCCGGGTCGAGGCCCCTGCCCGCGAGGACGAGGAGCGTCCACTCCGACCCGCTCAGCAGCCTGAACAGCCGCGTGACGTCCCCGTCGCGGGTCGCGACGGGCGCGTCGAACGCCCGCTGCCCGGCCGCCGGGCTCACGCCCGGGCAGGAGGGGCCGCTCAGCGCCCCCTCGGCGTAGTCCACGGGCGGCTCGGTGCGGACCAGCGGCCGGCCGCCCCTGCGCCGGTGCCCCTCCCGAAACATCGCCTCGGCGTCGGGTTCGAGGCTCCCCGTCAGCAGCCATCCCGTACGGGCCAGCTGCTCCCGGGCCACGGCCCGCCGCTCGGCCTCGTAGGTGTCGAGCAGCCGCGGCGAGGCCGTCCCGCCGATCACCGACGCCAGCTTCCACGCCAGGTTGGCGGCGTCCTGGATGCCGGTGTTCATCGACTGCACGGGCAGCGGGAACGTCCTGGCCGCCTCGCCCAGCAGCAGGCAGCGCCCGGCGCGGTAGGCCGCGGCCAGGACGCCGGCGGGCCGCACCCGCCAGGGCCGCCCGGGCTCGGACAGCGTCAGTCCGGTCCCGGCGATCTCGCGCAAGACGCCCTCGACGTCGCGGACGTCGCCCAGGTCGCCCGGCCGGCTCATGAACAGCCGGTGCCGGCCGCCGGGCAGCGGCACCAGGCCCGCGTGGGTGCGGGGGCCGTGGAAGATGTACTCGGTGTGCGGGTCCAGCGGGTACGGCGAGCCCACGGTGACGTCGAGCTGCAGCCAGGTCACGTCCGGGTAGGCGGTGACCTCGCACCCGATGCCGAGCGAGGCCCGGGCGGTGCTGCCCGCCCCGTCCGCGGCGATCACCCATCCGGCCCGGGTGCCGCCCGAGGACAGCCACGCGGTGACCCCCCGGTCGTCCTGGTCGAGGCTGAGCAGGTCCGTCCCCCACTCGACCTCGACCCCGAGCGCGCTCAGCCGCTCCAGGAGCAGCGTCACCGTGGTCTCCTGCGGCACCAGCAGCGGCGTCGGCCACGGGCCGTGCTCCTCGCGGATGTCGATGGCGATCGGCTCGGCGCCGAACGGCTGCCACACCTTCGTGGTGAACGCCACGCCGGCGGACAGGTAACGCGCCATCGGCAGGCCGAGGGCGTCCAGCACCTCCAGGGTGCGCGGCCAGACGTTGGGGCAGCCGGTGCCGCGCGCGGGACCCCGCGCGCGGTCCACGATTCGGCAGGCCACCCCCCGGCGGGCGAGCTCGACCGCGGCGGTCAGCCCCGCCGGTCCGGCACCGACGACCAGGACGTCCATGTCAGCAGGCCAGCAGGTAGCGGTGGAGCTCCCAGTCGGTGATCTGGGAGTGGTAGGCGGCGAACTCCTCCTGCTTGACCGCCGCGTAGTAGTCGCAGTATTCGCCGCCGGGGACCTTGCCGAGCGCGGCCCGCAGCACGGCGTCCTCGCCCAGCTCCGCCACGGCGTGCACGAGCGTCCGGGGAAGGGGTTTGCCCCTGCCCTGCCCGTCGTGCTCCAGGTTGTGCTGGTTCGGGGGGCCGGGGTCGAGCTGCCGGTCGATCCCGTCCAGCCCCGCGGCCAGCAGTCCCGCCAGCGCCAGGTAGGGGTTGGCGGCCCCGTCCACGCACCGGGCCTCGACCCGGCCGGGGGCGGGCACGCGCAGCATCTGCGTGCGGTTGTTGCCGCCGTACGTGGCGTACCCGGGGGCCCAGCTGGACCCGGACGCGGTGGCGGCCCCCGCGCCCAGCCGCTTGTAGGAGTTGACGGTCGGGCAGGTCAGCGCCATCAGGCCGGGCGCGTGCTCCAGCACGCCGGCCACGAACGACCGGCCGAGGCCGGACAGGCCGAGCCCGTGGGCGTCCTGCCCGGCGAACAGCTCCGCCCCGTCGTCGCCCCACAGGCTGAGGTGGAGGTGCAGGCCGTTGCCCGTCAGGTGGCCGAACGGCTTGGGCATGAACGTGGCGATCTTCCCCTCCCGCCGGGCCAGCATGTGCACCATGTACCGCAGGAAGATCACCCGGTCGGCGGTGGTGAGCGCGTCGGCGTAGCCGAAGTTGTGCTCGAACTGCCCGTTGGCGTCCTCGTGGTCGTTGGAGTAGTTCTCCCATCCCAGCCGGTTCATGGCCCGGCTGACGGCGGCCAGGTGCGCGAAGTTGCGCGAGGCGGCCCGCGCGTCGTAGCACGGGGAACCGGCGTCGTCGAGGGGGTCGGCGACCTTGAGCCGGCCCGCCTCGTCCCGCTCCAGCAGGAAGTATTCCGGCTCGGCCCCCGCCTTGAACACCATCCCCCTGGCGGCCAGCCGGTCCAGCTGCCGCTTGAGGATGACGCGCGGCGCGTACGGCCAGGGCTCCCCCTCGACCCGCAGGTCGCACTGGACCACGGCCAGGCCGTCCTGCCAGGGGGCCGGCATGTAGGAGCCGGGGTCGGGCATGGCCACGACGTCGGGATCGGCGGGCGACTGGCCCAGACCGTCGGCGGCGTGGCCGGCGAAGCCGATGCCCTCGCGCATCAGCAGGCCGGCGGTGCCGGCGGGGACGAGCTTGGCGCACGGCTTGCCGTACAGGTTGACGAACATCACGAGCAGGAACTCGACGCCGTCGCGGGCGATCGCGGCGGCCAGCTCCTCCGCGTCACGGGGCGGTGCATAGGTCATCGTGGGCTCCCCTACAGTGACAGGCGGACGTCGTAGTCGCGCAGCCAGGCGTTGAACTGCAGGACCATCTCCAGGTTGGAGCGCTGCACCCAGGCGCCCATGCCGGTGGCCAGCTCGTCGGGGTCGGCCAGCACCTCGCGCGCCGCCCGGGGGTCGTAGAAGCCGGCGGCGGGGGCTGCGGGGTCGGCCTCGAAGCGGGCGAACTCGGCGCACAGCGCCCGCGCGTACGCCGGGTCCTGCGTCACCGGGTACGGGCTCTTGCGCCGCTCCAGGATGGAGGCGGGCAGGAGGTCGGCCGAGGCGGCCCGCAGCAGGCTCTTCTCCCTGCCGTCGAAACTCTTCAGCGCCCACGGGGTGTTGAAGACGTACTCCACCAGGCGGTGGTCGCAGAACGGCACGCGGATCTCCAGCGCGCCCGCCATGGCCAGCCGGTCGGTGCGGTCGAACAGGACCGGCAGCCAGCGGGTGATGTGCAGGTGCAGCAGCTCGCGCATGCGCCGCTCGTGGCCCTCCTCGCCGGGCAGGTACGGCACGTCGGCCAGCGCCTCCTGATAGCGCTGGGCGGTGACGCCGGGGATGTCGAGCTTCTCCAGCAGGCCGGGTTCGAGCAGGCCGGCGCCGAGGCCCGGCCAGGTCGGGTCGACGAGCTGGCCGATGGCCACCCACGGGAAGGTGGGCGCGTAGACGAGCTGCGGCGCGTGCACCCAGTTGAAGCCGCCGAAGATCTCGTCGGCCGTCTCGCCGGAGAGCACCACCACGGTCTCGTCGCGGACCTGGCGGGCCAGCAGGTAGATGGAGGCGTCCCCGTCGCCCATGGGGGTGGGCAGGTCCTGCGCGCGCAGGGTGGCCCGCCGGGTGTCGGGGTGCATCATCTGCTCGGGGGTGAGCAGGATCTCCTGGTGGCGGGCGCCGATGTGCCGGGCCATCTCGCGGGCGTAGGGCGCGTCGGGGGTGTCGCGGACCTCGTCGGGCTCGAAGTTCTCGGTGTAGCCCTGGAAGGTGAGCGCGTACGTGGGCATCGACTCCACGCCCTGGCGGCGCAGCTCGCGGGCGGCGATGGCGGCGATCACGCTGGAGTCGAGGCCGCCGGACAGCAGCACGCCGAGCGGCACGTCGGAGACGAGCTGGCTGCGGACCGACTCCTCCAGCAGGCCGCGCACGGTGTCCACGGTCGCGGCCTGGCCGTCGGTGTGCGGCCGGGACTCCAGGCGCCAGTAGCACTCGTGGTGCGCGCCGCTCTCGCGCAGCACCATGACGTGGCCGGGCTCGACCTCCCGCATGCCCTTGTAGACCGACGCGCCGGGCGTCTTGGCCTGGACGAACAGCTCGCGCAGGCCGTCGAGGTCCACCTCGGGCGCCAGCCGGCCGGAGGCGAAGATCGCCTTGGGCTCGGAGCCGAACACGATGCCGCCGGGGACGCGCGCGTAGTGCAGCGGCTTGATCCCGAGGTGGTCGCGGACCAGGACGAGCTGCTCGCTGCGCAGGTCCCAGACGCCGAAGGCGAACATGCCGTTCAGGTGCTCGCCGCACCGGGTGCCCCACTGCAGGTAGGCACGCAGCGCCACCTCGGTGTCGCAGTTGGAGCGGAACCGGTGGCCGTGCGACTCCAGCTCGACCTTCAGCTCGCGGTAGTTGTAGATCTCCCCGTTGTAGGTGATCACCGCGATGGCCCGGCCGTCCTCCTCGGCGACCATGGGCTGGCCACCGCCGGGGATGTCGATGACGGCGTTGCGGGTGTGGCCGAGCACGGCGTGCCGGCCGACCCAGATCCCCCTCCCGTCGGGGCCCCGGCAGGCGATCGCGTCGGTCATGGCCTCCGCGAGACCGGACTCGCGGGAAAGGTCTCCATCAAAGTTCACCAAACCGGCGATTCCACACATATGAGCTTTCCTTCCTCTTCACCGGTGACAGTCGAGGTGCTGGAAGACGATCCACTTGCCGACCACGTAGCCCTGGCCGGAGATGCTGAAGGAGGCGTCACCCGTCTTCCTGATGACGTCCTTGTACGGCGCCTCGAACCCCGGCCCGAGGATGCGGCCCTCGAACAGCAGGCCGCCGTCGCGCCAGCCGGGCGCGTACTGCTCGGTGCGGTTGCCGATGCTGTCGAAGAAGAACCCGCTGTAGCGGTTGTGCGCGCTCTCGAAGCCCCACATCCAGGTGCCCGAGGCCGGTCGCGGGTTGTCCTTCGTCCGGATCTCCCGCAGGTCGAACATCAGCCAGCTGCCGTCGTGCCGGACCTCGACCCGCGCCGTGGCCTCGACCGGGAAGGACTTGCCCTCGGGCGAGGAGTTGCGCCCCGCGCACCGCCACGCGCCGGCGAAGAAGGCCATGCTCTTCAGCGCCTCCGCGGGCGCCGGCCCCTTCGGCGCGGCCGCCTGGGGCGGGCCGACGGTCACCCCCTGCCCCGCCCGGCCGCCTTCCGCCAGGACGAACCCCGCGGTGGCGATGAGCCCGGCGGCCGCGACCGACGTGACGATCGCCAGGCGGACCCGCTTCGCTGCCATCGAAACCTCCTTGAGCTGCGGCCTCCGCATCGTCGCAACCGTCTCTAGGGGCGGCATCGAGGCCGTCTGGAAGCCGCCCGCGGGGTTCACCGGGCGAGCTCGACCTCGGCCAGGCGGGGCGGGAACACCCATTTCTTGTAGGACCAGAACCGGAAGGCCGCGCCGAGGGCGACGCCGACCACGTTGGCGGCGATGTTCTTGGCCAGCAGGCCGTCGAGCTGCAGGACGTACACCGTGAAACCCAGGCAGAGCAGGGAGATGCCGGCCGCGACGCCGTTGAGCGCGGCGAAGCGCACGTACTCGCGGGCCAGGCCGCCACGCTCGCGGTGGCGGAACGTCCAGTGCCGGTTGCCGAAGTAGGCGAACGTGGTCGCCGCGACGACCGCGACCACCTTGGCGGTCAGGTGCCCCTGGTCCTCGCCCAGCACCATCCACAGCAGGTTGGTGCCGCCGACGTCGATCACGTACGCGACCGCCCCCACCGCCCCGAAGGCGGTCACCTCGTGCGCCAGCCGCGAGACCCGGCGCGACACCCGCGACGGTTCAGCGGTCTCCGGGACGCGGCGGGACCGGACGGCCCCGGCGAGGAGCAGGGAGAGCCCGCCGATGACGAACACGCTCCCGAGCAGGTGCCCGGCCACGCCCTCCGGATAGATCACCGGATAGGGGCTGGCCAGGTAGAACAGGCCGCCGGTGTACATCAGCGTGATGAAGGCGGTGAAGGCCCACATCCGCGCCGAGCGGGCCCGCCGCGCCGTCGTGTAGAGCAGCGCCAGCACGGGCACGATCCACGACCAGTGGTGATGCCAGCCGATGGGCGTGACCATCGGCGCGGTGATCCCCACGGCCAGCAGGCCCTCGACGGTGTGGCCGCCGCGGTGCAGCCGGAACGCCACCCACAGCCCGGCGGCCAGGACGACCGCCGACAGGACCAGCCCGAGGGTGCCCGCGTCGGGCGCGTGCAGCAGCCTGGCCACGACGCCGTGCAGCGACTGGTTGAACGTCACGTGCACCTCGCCGACGCGCGCCACCTCCCACAGCAGCCCGGTCCAGTACGTCCACGTGTCGGCGGGGAACAGCAGCGCGCCCGCGAGCACCGTCCCGGCGAACGTGATCGTCGCGGTGACGGCGGACCTGCGCTGCCCGGTCAGGAACAGGTGGACGATGAAGACGGCCGGCACGACCTTGATGCCCGCCGCCAGGCCGACCCCGACGCCGCGCCACGCGGCCCCCTCGGGCCGGATCAGGTCGGCCAGGACCAGCACCACCAGCAGCACGCTCACCTGGCCGAGCATCATCGTCTCGGCGACCGGGCTGAGGAAGAGCAGCAGCGGGGTCACCGCGAGCACCATGCGCAGGCGGCGCCGCTCGGGCCGGACGGCCCGGTGGACCAGCCACACCAGCGCCACCAGGCTGGCCACGGTGAGCACGTGCATGACCGCCCCGAACGCGGAGACGGGCAAGAACGACAGCGGCGTGAACAACAGGGCGGCGAACGGCGGGTAGGTGAACCACAGCACGATCTCCATCTGGTCGGCCGTGCCCTGCTCGGCCACCAGCGGCGTCCCGTACAACGACTGGCCGGACCTGGCCAGCTCGCCGCCGAAGTGGTAGACCCGCAGGTCGCCCAGCCACCAGGGCACCCCGCCGAGCAGGATCCACAGGACCGCGACGATGGCCCCCACCGTCAGGGCGACCAGGCCGGCCCGCATCAGCCGATGGGCTCTCTCGCTCATCGTGGACATCCCTTCAGTTCAGATAGGTACCGGCCACCAGCAGCGCGACCAGGACGACCCCGGTGACGAGCAGCTGCCGGTCGCGGAAGACCAGCTCTTCGGGCGCCTCGCCCTGACCGCTGTCGACGAGCAGCGCGTAGCGCAGGACGATCGCGACGAACGGCACGATGCTGAGCGTCAGCAGCGCCAGCCCGATCCCGTCGTGCCGCTGGAAGACCCACAGGCTGTAGGTGACGATCATGGCCCCGGACGACATCGCCTGGACGTGGGCGAGATACCGGGCCGAGTACGCGGTCAGCGTCGCCCTGGTCCGCCCCGACCCGGCGTGCCGCAGCTCGGCCGAGCGCTTGCCCGCGACCATGAACAGCGACCCGAGGGAGACGACCGCGTAGAACCAGACCGAGATGGGCACGCCCACGGCCACCGCCCCCGCGACCGCCCTGATGACGAACCCGCCGGCGACCCCGATCAGGTCGAGCACCGGGACGTGCTTGAGCCAGAACGTGTACGCCGTGGTGAGGGCGACGTAGCCGCCGACCGCCGCCGCCAGCCCCGGCCCCGCCACCAGCGCGGCGCCCACGGCCGTGAGGATCAGCACGGCACCCAGCGCGGCGGCCAGCGCGACGGGGACGATCCCCGCGGCGACCGGCCGGAACCGCTTGACCGGGTGCAGCCGGTCGGCCTTGGCGTCGGCGGCGTCGTTGATGAGGTAGGTGCCGCCGGCGGCCAGGCAGAGGACGGCGAACGCGACGAGCGTCAGCCCTCCGCCGCGCACCGTGAAGAGCACGCCCGCGGCCCCCGGCGCCGCCGCCACCAGCACGTTCTTGACCCACTGCCGGGGCCGGCAGGCCCGCACCAGGCCGCCCAGGAGGGCGGCGTGGCGGCGGGCCGGCGTCCCGGCGCGGCGGACGGTGTCAACGGGCGCCATGTCCCTCGCCGCTCTCCACAGCGGGGCTCAGCTCGGGAAGGGGCCCGCGCCTGCGGTACACCTCGGCGAGCGCGAGCAGCAGCACCCCGGCGATCACGAAGGAGGCGGCCAGCAGCTGCGCCCCCGGGCTCAGCCCGTAGCCCTCCAGCGGGTTGAACGAGGCGAACATGTACGGCCTGAGCATGAAGACCAGCACCACGAACGTCGTCAGCGCGTACAGCCACCTGGACCGCACCCGGCGCGACATCGTCCACAGCAGGATCAGCACGGGGACGATCCACACCCAGTGCGCGATCCACGAGAACGGCGAGATGAGCAGCATCGCGATCGACACGACCAGGATGCCCTCGAAGTTCATCGACCTGCGGTGCAGGCCCGCGCCGATCGCGAGGGCGGCCACGAAGGTGAGGGCGGCCAGCGCCAGCCAGAGCAGGTTGTTGTCATCGTTGCCGAGGAACCGCACGACCACCCCGCGCAGCGACTGGTTGTAGGTGAACTCGGGGATGAACACCCGGTCCGGCTCCCACATGGCCGAGGTCCAGTAGCGCAGGGAGTCGGCGGGCAGCACCAGGAAGGCCACGCCGACCGTGGCGAGGAAGGTGACGGTCGCCGTCACGGCGGCCTTGAACTGCCGGGTGACCAGCAGGTAGACGATGAAGATCCCGGGCGTGATCTTGATGCCGGCGACCAGGCCGACCAGGATGCCCTTGCCCCGGGCCCCGTCGGGGCGCATCAGGTCGAGGAACGCCAGCAGGATGAAGATGTTGATGTTGCCGACCTGCACGTCCTGCAGCACGGGGTCGAGCAGCTGGACCACCGTGACGATGACCGCGGTGAGGACCAGGCGCCGGCGCCCGTACGGCACGCCGACCGCCTTCAGCGACACCCACACCACGCCGCCGAGCGTGAGCATCTTCAGCGTGCTCCAGACCACGCTCAGCACGTCCACGCCGAGGAAGCTGAACGGGGTCAGCAGCAGCGCGGCGAAGGGCGGGTAGTTGAAGGGGGCGTTGAACTGCAGGTCCGGGCCCAGGGGCGGGGCCACGACGTCGTACAGGTCGCCGCCGCCGCGCAGGACGACCTCGCTCGACATGTAGTAGACGTTCCAGTCGGCCATCCACCAGATGACCGTGCGCTGGGCCGCCCAGAGCAGGATGGACAGGGTGATCGCCACGCCCAGCGCGAAGGCGACGGGACGGATCCATCGGGCCCACGTCCCCGCCGGGGTGTCCGGAGGTCGGGTGGTCTTGGTGGTTGTGGTCATGACATCTCCTCATTTCGGGGGTGGGCCCGCCTACCGGGGGAGCCGCCGCCAGAGGGGCCGGGGGATCATGCGGAGTCCTGCGAAGAGCACTTTCAGCGGGGCCGGCACCCAGACCGTGAGCCGGTCCAGGCGCAGGCCCTCGGCCACGGCGGCGGCGACCTGCTCGGGTGTGGCGGCGAACGGCGCGGGGGGTTGGCCCTCGGTCATGCGGGTGCGTACGAACCCGGGGCGGACCACCATGACTCGGGCCCCGCTGCCGGCCAGCGCGTCGGCCAGCCCGTGGGCGAACGCGTCGAGCCCGGCCTTGGCGGCGCCGTACACGAAGTTCGACCTGCGGACCCGGACGCCGGCCACCGAGGACAGGACGACCAGGGTGCCGTGGCCCTGGGCGCGCAGCAGGCCGGCGGCGTGCAGGCCGGTGGAGACGTGGCCGGCGAAGTTCACCGTCGCGGCGCGGGCGGCGGCACCGGCGGCGGCGCGGGGGTCGCGCTCGATCGCCACCTGGTCGCCCAGCACGCCGAAGGCGGCCACCACCACGTCCACGTCGCCCAGCCGCTCCCGGGCGGCGCGGAAGACGGCCGCGTGCCCGCCCGGGTCCGCGGCGTCGAAGGGGATCGTGTGCACCTCGTCGGCGCCCGCCTCCTTCAGCGCCGCGACAGCCTGCGCCACGTCGGCCCGCGCCGTGTCGACCTGCGCAGTGTCGGTGTCGCGCTGCGCCAGGACGACCCGGCGGGCGCCGTCGCGGACCAGGCGGGCGGTGATGGCCAGCCCGATCTCGCTGCGTCCGCCGAGCAGCAGCACGGTCGCGACCGTCCCGAGCGCGTTCTTCATGGCAGCACCCCTTCGTGTCCGGTCCCTCGGTCGGCGAGCGACAGGCGGCGCGCCAGGTCCGAGACGAGCAGGCCGTCCGGGTCGGCGGCCCGCCGCGCGGCGTTCCACTCGGGCAGCCGCGGGTACATCCGGGCCAGGACCGACGCCGGCAGCCGCGAGTCCTTGGCGAGATAGACGCGCCCGCCCGCGCCCGCCACCAGCTCGTCGAGCCCGGCGAGCAGGCGGCCCAGCCGGGGGTCGCCGGCCGGCAGGTCCAGGGCGAGCGTCCAGCCGGGCATCGGGAACGACATCGGCGCCGGGTTCCCCGGGCCGAACCGCTTCAGCACGGCCAGGAAGGACGCCACCCCCGCGCCCGACAGCCGGGCCACGGCCTCGCGCAACGCCTCCTCGGCGCCGAACGGCACGACGAACTGGTACTGCACCAGGCCGCGCGGCCCGTACAGCGCGTTCCACCCGCGCACGCCGTCGAGCGGGTGGAAGAAGGCGCCGATGCCCTGGATCTCGTTCCGGCGCAGCCCGGGGGCCTTGCGGTACCACGCCTCGTTGAAGGCGCCGACCGTGAGCCGGTTCAGCAGGCGGGGCGGCGCCCAGCCGGGGGCGCGCAGCCCGCGGCCCGGCGCGAACGCCAGCGGGTCCTTCCTCGCGCGCCGGGGCAGCTCGTCGCGGCGCGCGTGCCGGCCGCGGGTGAGCACGCCCCTGCCGGTCGCGCGGCCCCGCGCGGTGAGGTCGATCCAGGCGACCGAGTAGCGGTGGTGGGCGTCGGTCGCCGCCATGACCTCCAGCATGTGGTCGAGGTCGCGGGTCCGCTCGGTGTCGGCGCACACGTACGAGGTCTCCACCGGCACGCACTGGACGACCGCCTCCGTGATCACGCCGGTCAGGCCCATCCCGCCGACCGTGGCCCAGAACAGGGCGGGGTCGGAGTCCGGCGTGACCGTCCTGACCTCGCCGCCCGGCAGCACCAGGGTGAGGCTTCTGACGTGGTGGCCCATCGAGCCGTCCACGTGGTGGTTCTTGCCGTGCACGTCGGCCGCGACCGCGCCGCCCACGGTGACCCGGCGGGTCCCGGGCGTCACCGGCACGAACCAGCCGTGCGGCAGCAGGGCGCGCATCAGCGCGTCCAGGGTGACGCCGCCGCCGGCGGCGCACAGGCCCGTCTTCCGGTCCAGGTTCATGAACGGGGGCAGGCCGGTGCAGTCGATCACCAGGCCACCGGCGCACTGGGCGGCGTCGCCGTACGAGCTGCCGAGGCCGCGGGCGATGACGCCGCGCGCCCCGGGGGCGGCGAGCAGCTCGGCCACCTCGTGCACCGAGCGCGGCCGGGCGACGGACGCCCGGGTGGGCGCCGTCCTGCCGAACCCCGTGAGCAGGGCCTGTGCGATCTCCATGAGCGTCCTTCGATCCGGTGGGCCCCCGTCGGCTCCGGGGTGCAGGCATCGTCGCAACCGGTATTAGGAGCCAGATCGAGAACTCCTGGAGGCCCCCGCGGGCCCGTCGAGCGGACCTCTAGGTCCCCCCTAGGCGCTGCTGTGACGCTGCGGGCAGGACACGTCCAAGGAGGAGCGATTCATGAGCGACGCACGGACCCGTTTCGAGGAGCTGCGCCCCGTCATCGACGGCAGCCCCCAGGACGAGCTGCTCAGCCACATCGGCGCGCAGCCCGGCGGCATCGACGGCGTGCTCGGCCTGGTCTTCGAGTTGACGCCCGAGAGCTTCAGGGCGGAGAAGGCACGCAAGGGCGAGGGCACCTTCCAGTACGAGATCACCACGCCCGAGGGCCCGAAGTTCTACCACGTGTCGGTGGACCACGGCACGTGCGCGGTCGGGCAGGGGCAGCTGGACTCCCCCAAGGTCACGATCGGCGTGGACCTGGGCGACTTCCTCAAGATGACCACGGGGAAGCTGGCGGGGCCGCAGGCGTTCATGACCGGCAAGCTGAAGGTGTCGGGCAACACCTTCTTCGCCATGAAGTGGCGTGACTGGTTCACCACCCTCTAGAACCCGCACGAAGAAGGCGCTCCCGGAGCCCCGGGAGCGCCTTCTTCGCGTCCGCTCAGGCGGCCGGTTCGGCCCGCTTCCTGGCGGCCTCGGCCAGCATCCTGTCGACCAGCGACGTGGTGTGCTCGCCGGCCCTGAACTGCGGGTCGGCCAGGATGCGGCGCAGGAACCCGATCGTCGTGCGCACGCCCTTGCCGGTCACCGTGAACTCCTGCAGCGCCCGGTCCATCCGGGCGATCGCCTGCTCCCGGTCCGAGCCCCAAACGACGACCTTGGCCAGCAGCGAGTCGTAGTCGGGCGTCACCCGGAAGCCGGGCCGCGCGTGCGTGTCCACCCTGACGAAGGGCCCCGCGGGCGGCTGGAACTCCTCCAGCAGCCCCGGCGTCGGGATGAAGCCGCGGTCGGCGTCCTCGGTGATGACCCGGCACTCGATCGAGACCCCGCGCGGCTGGACGTCCTCCTGACGGATCGACAGCGGCTCGCCGGCCGCCACCCTGAGCTGCTCGGCCACGATGTCGATGCCCGTGACCATCTCGGTGACCGGGTGCTCGACCTGGATCCGGCAGTTGATCTCCATCAGGTAGAAGGACCCGTCGGTGTCCACCAGGAACTCGAACGTGCCCGCGCCCGCGTAGCCGACGGCCTGGCAGCCGCGGACGGCCATCTCCCCCATGCGCTCGCTCAGTCCGGGCGGCAGCCCGGGGCCGGGGGTCTCCTCGACCAGCTTCTGGTGCCGGCGCTGCACCGAGCAGTCCCGCTCGCCGAGGTGGACGGCGTTGCCGTACGTGTCGCACAGCACCTGCACCTCGATGTGCCGGGCTTTTTCCAGATATTTCTCGACGTACACCCGGCCGTCGCCGAAGACCGCCTGCGCCTCGGCCCGGGTGCGCTGGTAGGCGGAGCGGAAGTCGCGCGGGTCGTGGATCACCCGCATGCCCCTGCCCCCGCCGCCCGCCGCCGCCTTGATGATCACCGGGTAACCGATCTCGTCGGCGAGCTCGGCGGCGGCCATCCCGTCGGCGATCGTCTGGTTGCTGCCCGGCAGGACCGGCAGCCCGGCCGCCGCCATGACGGCCCGGGTCTCCGCCTTGTCGGCCAGCCGGGCCATCACCTCCGGCGGCGGCCCGATGAACGTGATGCCGTTTCCGGCGCAGATCTCCGAGATGTAGGGGTCCTCCGACAGGAACCCGTACCCCGGGTGGATGGCGTCGGCCCCGGTGCGCAGGGCGGCCTCCAGGATGGCGGGCACGTTCAGGTAACTCGCCTTGGGCTGGGGCGGGCCGATCTGGATGGCTTCGTCGGCGAACCGGGTCACCGCGGAGTCGCGGTCGGCGGTGGAGTGCACCGCGACGGTGCGGATGCCGAGCTCCCGGCACGTCCGCGCGACCCGCAGCGCGATCTCACCTCGGTTGGCTATGAGGACGGTGCTGAACATGGGCTCCCTATCACGGAACGTTCGTCATGTGGACTCGACCGGCCTGACGGCGATGAGGCGCTCGTCGAACT
>NZ_JBQQCB010000056.1:0-66540 GCF_052246675.1 Nonomuraea sp. KM90
TCCGCAGCATAATCACGAATGGTCGTGTGCCCACACTTTGGGACTCCGGAAGTTATCCACAACCATGCCGACCAGCACTTTCGCTCAACGATCAAGGCTTATGTGCCCGCGAACTGCGAAACTCGGGCTTCAGCGGCGACCTGCGGCTGACTCAAGACAAGGGCAACTGTCTAGGTGTGTCTCCAGGGTCTTGCCCGTGCTGCATTACGAGGGTCTCTTTGTTGCTGGAGACACATTCCTCTGCTGTACAGCAACGCGGTCTTACGCGATCACATGCGTGAGCGCCTGGTCTTGCGTTCACTGATGACGATACGGGTTTTGGCGGTGGCACTCGGGTTGCGGTTCTTGAGCCGCTTGACGGAGTGGGTGACTCGGAGTCCCAGACGGCGGTGCACGGGCCGCCACGCCGACCGTGGCGCCCGCCGCACCGAGCAAGCTCGCCGACCCCAGCGTCACGCCGCCGCACGAATGCAGCCCCATGATCGCCTCATGTGGGTCGGCCTCCGATGGTGGCTGGGGGCGATCGACGATCCGGTGCTTCGTTCCTCCGCACCAGCGGAATCTCGCGGGTCTCCGCGCCGTCGCAGATGACGGCCGTTGCGTCGTAGCGTGGGGGCGGCTGTTGTGGCGAGGGGCGAGGGATGGGGACGAAGCCCTGGGCTGGGTCGGCGACCAGGGCGGCGAGCCGGCCGCGGTGGTCGATGGTCGAGGTCAGAACCTCATGCCGGGCGTAGCGGTCGGGGAGCGTCGCGTGGAGCGCGAGCCGGTGGTCAGCGACCATGAGCCTTTCTTGTTGTCATTCCTTGATGATTGCATACGAGGCAGCGCTGAGCCGTCGTACGGTCGCCGGACTCCGCTCTCACAACTCCTGCTGACAGCAGGCTTCCTCAGCTTGGTCGCTTCCGGTCGCTCCGAAGCGCGTCTCCGCTGGTCGCAGTCCGTACTTGATCTTGCTGGCGCGGATGCTCACAACGTCCATGTACGCGGGTGGACATCCTTGGAAGTCGATCAGGATAAAGGAGCCGGAGCGAACGATTATGAACCCGTACCGGACGGCCCGATAACAGCTTGGGCTGCGTGTTCTTGATCTAGTGCGAATTGTGGATTTCAGGCTACTTGAGCGCCTTCCCGTCGGTGGAGAACGGCCGATCGGGCTTCCGGAACGCCGACGGCCCAGCCGCACAGCGCGGCCGAGCGCCTGAGTGCGCTCGGCCGGGCCCTGGCAAGCGGATAGTGACGCGGTCGCCCGGCGGCGCCAGCGCCACGCCGGCGAGTGAGCGACGGTGGGGCTCCAGGCGCCGGCGACCCTGAATTCTTGCGTGTGCGGCGGGGATCAGCCGTGGCGACAATCCTGCGGGTAAATGCATCTAGTCTTTCGGATCGCCGCTGCGTGGGTTGGGACCAGGCGTAGCGCACCCAGGCTGGACGGGCGTACGGGCTGGCCTCATTCCAGGTTGGAGCCGAGGAGGAGGCCGTGGAGATCCCAGCCCGTCGGAATGGGCTTGTCGCTCGAATGGTCGATCACTTGGAGCGAAGCCTCGTCGTAGAGGCTGTACGTCGTGATGTCGTCGCCTTGGGCCACGATGAGGAGGCGTGCGTCCAGTCGCCAGACCGCATGTTGCCATCCCGACTCGTCGTCCCAGCCATTATCGATCAAATCCGGTGGGCCCAATCGTTCCGTGACAGTCCTGTGTCCGTCTTCCCAGACGCCCTTGAACCGGGTGCGGTCGGCTGTGCGATCGATTCGCCAGATGTTCGAGGGGGTGTGCTGGGGGAACTCCATCAGGTCAGGGTCTGGGTCGGGGGCCCAGATGTCGTCAGGCTCGTAGAAGAGGGCGAAGCCCACGGAGAATCCTCTGACGCTGGTGTTCTGGCTGTTCACGATGACTCCGACGTTCCACTCTCCCGCGGGCACTACGGGCCACTCGTCGTCGATGAGGATGTGCTTGGCGAGAGAGCCGCCTTTCGGAGGTGCCCATCCGGTCTGGTGCCAAGTTTGATCGAGTGCTTCGCGATTCCATGGGCTTCTCGCGAGGCTGATCACAGTGTCCACGAGAGCGAGATCCATGGGATGCCATGCCAATGCCATGGTGGGTGCCCCTCTGACGGATCATTCGACGGCTCGGGGCAAGCTACGGGCCATATCCCCGAGAGTTCAAGACCCGTGGCTGAGCGCGGTGGAATCGGCGAGCTACGGGGGAGGCACGCATTTCTTTGACGGTGGCCGGCGACTTAGGCACCAAGTTGTGAGTCGGTCAGGTAGAGGTGCATCCTGACGCGCCTCCGACTAGACCTCGTGCGAATTGCGTCGGCGGCTCATCGCCTGGCCCTGCCTCTCGGCCTCTGTCGGTCTCGCGGCTCCGTCTGCCTGGCAGCGGAGGCCGTTCAGCAGTTTGGTCGGGAGGGGGAAGCGCTGCTGGGAGTACGTGGGCAGGTTGTGTAGGCGGGGTCGCCGGAGTGCAGGGGCCGCGTTTGGTCATGACGGACTGTGCGAAGTGTTGCAGTCGCCGGTTGAGGGGCTCGACCGGCTCGTGCTGCTCCGAGAACGGCCTCGGCACGGGTGTCGACGTCCGCGGCGGAAGACGGTGGTGATGGTGGGGTCCAAGCGTTGCGGGACGTGGTTGTAGAGGGTGTCTGCTCCCACTCCGGCTTTGGCGGTGATCCGTCGTACGGGGCGTCTACACCGTCTGACTCGAAGGCCTTTGCGCTTCGGAACAGTGTTCCGTATTGTTCTAGCTGAACGATGTTCCGTTTTGAGTCCGGCGGGACCCGCCATCAGCATCCCCACACGAGGAGAACCGTGCATTACCGCACCCTCGGCAGGACCGGCATCAAGGTCAGCCCCTACGCGCTCGGCGCGCTGATGTTCGCCACGGCCATCGGCAACCCCGAGCACGACGACTCGATCCGCATCATCCACAAGGCGCTCGACGCAGGGATCAACGTCATCGACACCGCCGACGCGTACGGCGATTCGGAAGAGATTGTCGGCAAAGCGCTCAAGGGGCGCCGTGACAACGTCGTACTCGCGACCAAGGTCAGCCGCCCGATGGGTGCCGACCCCAATCAGCAGGGCGCATCACGACGCTGGATCATGACCGCGGTCGAGAACTCGCTGCGCCGCCTGCAGACCGACCACATCGACCTCTACCAGATCCAGCGGCCTGACCCCGAGACCGACATCGAGGAGACACTGTCCGCACTCTCGGACCTGATCCACAGCGGTAAAGTCCGCGCGATCGGATCGTCCACGACGCCCGCATCCGACATCATCGAGGCCCAGTGGGTCGCCGAGCGGCGCGGCCTGGAACGGTTCCACACCGAGCAACCCCCCTACTCGCTCCTCAACCGCGGCATCGAGCGCGAAGTGCTCCCGATCGCGCAACGGTACGGGATGGGCACCCTGGTGTGGGGCCCGCTCGCGCAGGGGCTGCTCACCGGCCGCGTTCGCAAGGGCGGGCAGAACGAGTTGCGCCGCGCGGGCCTGTTCCGGCACCTCAACGACGAGCGCCGGCTCGACGTCGTCGAACAGCTCATTCCGCTCGCCGCCGAGGCGGGCCTGCCGATGACGCACCTCGCGATGGCCTTCACCATCTCCCACCCCGGCGTGACCAGCGCGATCGTCGGACCGCGTACGATGAGCCACCTCGACGACCTCCTCACCGGCCTCGACGTCACACTCACCGACGACATCCTCGACCGGATCGACGAGATCGTCCCGCCCGGCACCGATGTCGGCACACTTGACCAGGCATACCTGCCCCCCGCTCTCCAGCGCGCGAACCTCCGCCGCCGACCCGCGGGCGAACGCACCGCCGCCTGACCGCGTCGCATTCCTCGCCGGTGATGGCCGCCGACGACGACTCGACGATCCGCTATTCCGACGTGCCGTTCAGCGGCTCGGACCCGCCGGCGGTCGTAGGTTCGAGCGGGTGTGCGTTTCTGGGTCGTCCCGCCCCTGGTCGTGGGGGGTTGGTGTTGGGGCGCTGGTCTACGTTGGGGTGCCGGTCAGGATGCGGTTCGAGTTGTCGCGCGGCGGCCTCGACCACGTCGCGAAGACGAGGTCGAAGGGTACGCCACAGGGGAAGCGGGATTGGATCGGTCTGTATCCCGTCGAGTACGTCGAAGGATCCTCAGGGCCTTCGGCTTCACGAGTTGCGGCCTCGTCTGGAGTGCCAATGGTCATTGGTAGGCGTCTCGTCCGTCGCGGATCGCGTTCGGGTGCTTGAGGGGCTTTGTCCTGACCCCCGAAGCGGCTGGAAGCCGGTATGCGTCGTACTACCTGGATGGCTGACCGGTCGGGCGGGCGGCGTGGATCTCGTCGAGGTGGTTCTCCACCCAGGAGCGGAGCTGGCTGAGGGGGCCGGCCACGCCGTGGCCCAGCTCGGTGAGCGAGTATTCGACGTGCAGCGGGACCGCTGGGTAGATCGTGCGGTCGACGAAGCCGTTCTCCTCCAGGCGGCGCAGCGTCTGGGTGAGGACCTTGGGACTCACGCCCTCCAGCCGGCGCTGCAGCGCGCCGAAGCGCTGCGGCCCTTCCTCCAGTGCGCCCACGGCCAGGGCCGACCACTTGTTGGCCAGCAGGTCCAGGACGTCTCTGCAGGGGCACTGCGCGGCGTAGACGTCGTGGCGGTCGTGCAGGCCGGATCGGCAGGTCATCGCCATGGCCTGGGCCTTTCCTTCAAGGGCTATTACTTTCCGAAAGATAGCAGTCTCCCTTGATGGTTACTACCGGCCATTGGGTAGCTTCGGCTGCGCGACCGGGCCGGACGGTGCTCGGCGTACGAGTCGGAGTGAGGAGATAGGCCCATGTCATCCACCATGCGGGCGATCGTGCAGGACGCCTTCGGCGGGCCGGAGGTGTTGCGGCTCGCCGAGGTGCCGCGGCCGGTTCCGTTGCCCACCGAGGTGCTGGTCCGGGTGCACGCCGCCGGGGTGAACCCGGTGGACTGGAAGACTCGCGGCGGGTACGGCATGGCCGGGGTGCTGGGTGAGCCGCCGTTCATCCTCGGCTGGGACGTCTCCGGTGTGGTGGAGGAGGCCGGGTTCGGGGTGACGATCTTCGAGCCGGGTGACGAGGTGTTCGGCATGCCGTGGTTCCCGCGCCAGGCTGGGGCGTACGCGGAGTACGTCACCGCGCCCGCCCGGCAGTTCGCCCGCAAGCCGCGCACCGTCGGGCACGAGGCCGCGGCCGGGACGCCGCTGGCCGCGCTCACCGCCTGGCAGTCGCTGATCGACACCGCGCGCGTCGGGAGCGGGCAGCGGGTGCTGATCCACGCGGCGGCGGGCGGCGTCGGCCATCTGGCGGTGCAGATCGCCCGGCACGCGGGCGCGTACGTGATCGGCACCGCGACGGCGGCCAAGCACGACTGGCTGCGTTCACTCGGCGCGGACGAGGTGATCGACTACACCACCACGCGCTTCGAGGACGCGGTGGGGGACGTGGATGTGGTGCTCGACCTGGTCGGCGACGAGCGCGACCACACGAGCACCCGGTCGTTGCGGGTGCTGCGGCCCGGCGGGCTGCTGGTGGCGGTGCCGTCCGGGGTGGCGCCCGAGCTGATCGACCGAGCCCGCGAGCAGGGCGTCCGGGCCACCGGCATCCTGGTCGAGCCGGACGGGGCGGCGCTGGCCAGGATCGCTGAGCTGATCGACAAGGGTGAGCTGTGGGTCGAGGTGGAGGAGCTCTTTCCGCTCGCGGAGGCCGCCGAGGCGCACCGTCGCGGTGAGCAGGGGCGCAATCGGGGCAAGATCGTGCTGAGTGTCGCCTGAGCGTCGCCTGAGCGATCGGCTGAGCGTTCGACCGCGGGACATCGCGTTCTTCGAGCTCAAGGGGTTGACGACCGCTACGGTTTCACGATCTCGCGCATCGGGTGGAGGCCGGTGTCGTACGGGACGCGGTCGCCGAGCGGCCGGCTCAGCTCGACGGTGTACGGCGTGGCCGGGTTGCCCATGCAGTTATGGAGGTCGCCCGGCGCACGTGAGACCCCGATGACCAGGCGTACGTCCCGGTTCGACTCCTCCTGGAGGATCACCCGGATGCGCCCGTTCGCCGACTGGCCACTGGCGCACGCCCGCTCGGTCACCAGCAGGTGCAGGGCGGTGCCCGTGGGCGGCTTCGCCGGGTCGAGGGTGAGCTCGGCGACGCCCAGGTCGCCCAGGTTCCGACGCAGGTTGCAGCCGCCCGAGCTGCGCAGGTGCCAGCTCGGCCGCCCGTCGGCGTCCGGTGGGCCGAAGCGTTCGACCATCAGGAAGTCGTGGGTGACCGGCGTGGTCCACCGCTGCTGAGGGCCGTCGAACTCCTTGATGATGGCCAGGCGCTCGCCGGTCTCCTCGACGATGCGCCACTTGGCCAGGTCGCCGACCTCGCGCACCTCCTGCCCCTTGAGCGCGGCCCGGCCGTCGGGGCCGAGCTGGGTCGCCGGGCGGCCGGTGCTCATGATGTCCAGCGGGATCGGCTGCTCGTGGCAGGTGTAGGTGGGCTCGGCCGGGTCCGCCGGAGGGGGTTTCCCGGCCTCCGCCCCCGGGGATCCGCAGCCGGCGACGAGGAGCAGGAGCGCGACGATTCGCTTCACGTACTGGACGACGTGGTCATGGGGCCTCCGGTTCACGGGGCGGTCGCAATGCCCGCGCCGCCTCGCCGTGAGGCTGATCCGGCCTGAAGGCCCCCGCGATCCCGGTCCGGCCGAAAGTACTGCTCGAACCGGGATCAACCCTGCTTTCGACTCATGCCAGGCCAAGGGCCGCGTCCCCAGGATGGGCCCATGTCACATGTACAAGGCCCGGACTCCGGTGGCCGGCCCCGCATCGACGCCCTCGACGTGCTGCGCGGATTCGCGCTGTGCGGGATCCTGCTGGTCAACGTCAAGCCGATCGCCAACGTGGACGCCGGCGTGGTCAGGACGACCGACGCGGCCGGGGCCGACGGGCTCGCCTGGCTGGGGTACCTCGCCGACCAGCGGTTCTTCCCGATCTTCTCGCTGCTGTTCGGGATCGGGTTCTCGTTGTTGCTGGAGTCCGCGTCGGCGCGTACGGACCGGCCGCGGGTCGTGCTGGCCCGCCGGCTGCTGGTGCTGCTGGCCATGGGGCTGGCGCACATGTTCCTGCTGTGGCGGGGCGACATCCTGACGATCTACGCGGTGGTGGGCCTGGTGGTGCTGCTGCCGTCCACCTGGCTGCCCCGGTGGGCGGTGGCGGTGCTCGCCGGGGTGCTGCTGGTGCTGCCGCCGTTCGTGGGGAGCAACGGCGTCGTGCTGGTGCCGGGGCTGTTCCTGCTGGGGTCGGCGCTGACCCGGTACGGGGTGACCGCGCGGATGGAGCGGGCCACCTGGGGGCCGGTGATGCTGGGGGCGGTGTTCGCGGTGCTGGCCGTGCCCGCTTTGTGGGTGCAGGTCCGGCTGAGCGCGGAATCGGACGGGGCGGCGTTCAGCACCGCGCTCGCCGTGGCGGGGTTGCTCGTCGCCGGTGCGTACGTGTGCGGGATGCTGGCCCTGCTCAGGACGCCGCTCCGCCCCGCGCTCCAGGCGGTGTTCGCCCCGCTGGGGCGGATGGCGCTGACCAACTACCTGACCGCCACCGTGCTGGTGCTGCTGGTCAGCCGGCTGCTCGGCACGCCGCCCGAGACGTGGTCGACGGTGACCGTGCTGCTGATCGCCGGCGGCATCCTCGCCGCGCAGCGGGTGCTCTCGGGCCTGTGGTTGCGCCGGTACCGGTACGGGCCGCTCGAATGGCTCTGGCGCTGGGCCACCTGGCTGCGCCGCCCGGCCCTGAGCCGCCAGGGCGAGAGCGAGGGCTAGAGCTCGCCCAGCTCGCCGAGCGGCTTCGTCCAGTAGTCCTGGTCGAGGGGCCTGCCGTCGACGAGGGCGTCGGCGTCGGCGTCGGAACCGTGTGGGTTGGCCGCGATGTGCATGATGTCGTTGAAGGTCTTGAACGCCGCCTCGTCCCCGGGCTGCATCTCGCAGCGGTGGATGCGGTGATACCAGTATTTCTGCTCCTCCTCGATCCGGGGGAGGAGCTCGGTGCGGGTGAGGGTTCGGGCTTCCTCTATCGTGAGCCGCTCGAAGCTCGGCATGGGTTCATTGTGGCGTGCGCCGCCGGTGGTGGGAAGGGCGTCCCGGCCGGGCCGCTCATCCCCGCACGGCGCACAGCAGCCGGTTGTTCCCCCGCTGCCACAGCGTGCCGATCTCCGTGAACCCGGCCTCCCGCAGGGCCTCGACGTGGTGGGACAGGAGGCGGGATTCCGAGCCGTGGTGGGAGGCCCCGGCCGTGGTGCGTTCCTGGTTGAGCTCGGCGAGGTCGGGGTCGGCCGCGATCGCCTCCCACCAGGTGCGCCAGTCCTCCGGCCGGTGCTCGCCGAACACCCGCGCGGCCTGGCGCTCGTGCACCGCGTGCTCCAGTCTCGACAGGGCCGGAGTGGCGTCCTCGGTGTCCATGTGGTCGCCGTTGAGCAGCAGCCCGCCGGGCCGCAGCACGGTCGCCAGTTCCGCGAAGACGCCCTTCAGGTCGGGCCCGGAGATCCAGTGCAGCGCCGTCGTACTGACCGCAGCGTCCGCCGGCCGCTCCAGCCCGAGCAGCTTCGTCCACCCGCCGGTACGCAGGTCCGCCGAGACGAACGTGAGCCCCGGGTACGCGGCCCGCCCGAGCCCGAGCAGCAGCGGATCGGCGTCCACGGAGATCACGGTGGCCCCGGGCAGCCGTTCCAGCAGCCGCGCCGACAACGACCCCGGACCGCATCCCAGGTCGATGACCACGGGATCGGGCCGCCCCAGCGCCTCCACGGCGTCGATCAGCGCGGTGAACCGCTCCTCGCGGTCGGGCAGGTAACCCTCCTGCTGGCGGTCCCAGCGCGCGATCCACTCCAGTGCGGCATCGTGAGTGAGCATGGACTTCTCCCTGTAACTGTCATCTAAGCTTTGGACAGTCACAACCTAAAGCACGAAGGTGTAACCGGTCAATTGGATTACAACAGTCACACAGACACCGTGGTCAGGGTGGCGGTGGTGCTCGTCAACGAGCTGACGCCGGGCGAGCGGCACGGACGCCCCTTCCCCGCGCCGGTCGACGACGCCGCGGCGGCCACCGCGGGCCTGCGTACCGTCTACCCGGCCTACCGTGAGCTCGCCGAGGTGGAGGGGCGCGAGTTCGCCGAGGTCGCCGCCCGGCTGCGGGCGGTCTTCGCCGCGGTCGCCGATGGCGACGTCGACAGCGCGGCGACGCGGGTGAACGCGCTGCTGGAGGAGACCCACGCCAGGCCGCGGCTCGAACGGCACGACGGCGAGCCGTGGCACCTGCACTTCCACGGCAGCGGCGGCACGACGGCCGGCGACTGGGCGGCCAGCTGCGCCACCGGCCTGGCGATCGTGCTGGGCAGCGAGTTCAGCGATCGCCTGGGAGTCTGTACGGCGCCGCACTGCGACCGCGTCTACGTGGACGTCTCGCGCAACGGCACCCGCCGGTTCTGCTCCACGGCCTGCCAGAACCGCGTCAAGACCGCCGCCTTCAGGGCCAGGACCAAGGCGGGGTGACCGCTCGGGGCAACCAGTAAGGCGGCTTACCGAAGGGCGGCTTTCCCCTTACCCGCCGAACCGGCCTCGCCCCGCAACCGTGCCGAGGGGTGTCCTGAAGTCCGATGGGAGAGGAATCATCCCATGCGAAGACAGCTGGCAGCAGGCACCCTCGCCACCGCTGCCACCCTCACCGCCATCGTCGCGCTGCCCACCCAGGCCGGCGCGACCACCGCCATGACCGAGGTCGCCTCCTCCGACACGAACCGCGTCAGGATGACCGGCAGGCAGGAGGTCCCCGGCCCCGGCGACCGCAACGGCTTCGGCTCGTTCGTCTACCAGGTGCGGCACGGGCAGCTGTGCTACTTCATCAGCGCGAAGAAGATCAGGCCCGCCGCCGCGGCCCACGTCCACAAGGGCAGGAAGGGTGTGGCCGGCCCGGTCGTGGTCACGCTGAAGGCTCCCGCGAAGGGCTTCGCGCGCGGCTGTGTCAAGGCTGTCAGGCACCAGAACGCCAGGAACGCCGCCACCACGCTCACCAGGAGTGAGCTGCGCGGCATCGTGAAGTGGCCGCATCTCTACTACGTGAACGTCCACAACAAGCCGTTCCCCGACGGGGCCATCAGGGGCCAGCTCGGTTAGGCGGTCCCCCTGCTCCAGCTCCCCGGAGGCCCGGGGAGCTGGAGCCCGTTCACTCGGCGGCCAGCCGTTCTGCCTCTTCGTGCAGCGCGAGGACCAGGATCAGCTCCAGCTGGAGCTGGTCGAGATCGGACGCCGCGAGGCTCTCCAGGACGCGCATTTCGGGCCTCCCTCACCATAGGACGCCCCACGCGTCACAGAGGTTCACGCGTCCCGGAAGCGATCAGGTCTCGCTCCTGAAGCGCTCCCACGCGGATTGCCGGGTCATGCCGAGCGAGGCGCCGATGCGTTCCCAGCTGACGTCGCGGGTGCGCAGATGCCCCACCCAGTCGCGCAGGTTGTCGTCCACTTGTACTTGTACGGCGGCGATTTTCGGGAGATGGTCGAGAATTTGTTCGTCGGACATCGATTCCCATGTCGGGAGCCGGGGCTCGGTCGAGGTGGCGAGGCGTTCCTGCTCGAGGATCTCGTTGCACAGGCCGATGCATTCATCACAAATGTGCACACCGGGCCCGGCAATCACCTTGCTCACTTCCGAGCTTCTCTTGTGGCAGAAAGAGCAGCGGATCTTGTCTTTCCAGTCAGGCATGGCCTGACGCTACTCCCGTCAGGCGGCACCTGACAACCCTGGAAGCCGATCCCGATCCATCTGCGCCCGAAGGATCTCCTGTCGCTCCTGGTTGATCCTGCGGCAGATCGTCAGGTACGCGTTCAGCACCTCGCAGTACAGCGTGCGCGCCGTTTCCAGCTGCTCGCGCAGGATGAGAGCACGTTCGGCGTCGCCGCGCTCCTCGGCCTCGGCCAGCAGCGCGCGAGCCTCGTCCACGATCTCTTCGGCTCGCAACCTCGTACGGCGCAGCAGCGAAGAGCATTCGTAGAGCTCTCCGAGTCGCGCCGACGAGACGATGAACTCGGCAGCATGGACGGCCGATCCGTCGGCCGTCTCTCCGCGGAGATCCGATCCCATTTCCCGCCACCTCCCGGTCAAGGTTGCCTAACTGTAGACGCGCAACCCTTGCGAGCGGATCACCTGCGACGGGCGGTGGTGTCGAACTGCTCCCAGCGGATTTGTTTTTTCTCCCGGGTAGGAAAACCTCCTCCCTGAAACCCGTTCGGTGCCGGCTGAATGAGGTATTTGACGGCCGTGTACTGCGCTATCGGAGGAATGCCGTGATTCTCCGGTGTTAGCAAAAGCCGGGGATGAAGACCTTCGATCGCCCCGCATGGGTACGTCCGCTCGTCACATACTGAAACCGAATGACAGCGCGACGTGACTCTGGAGTGGTGGCGATGCCGGGGACCGGGAGCGATGTCGACGCGGTGGACGTCAGCGTCGTCATCCCCGTACACAACTGCCGGGCCTACCTCGATCGATGCCTCACCTCCGCGCTCGTCCAGCGGGTGAAGAAGCAGATCGTCGTCGTCGACGACGGCTCCACCGACGGCAGCGGAGAGCTCCTCGACCTCTACGCCGCCTACCACCCCGGCATCGTCAAGGTCGTCCACATCGACGGCAGCGGCAGCGCGGGACGGCCGCGCAACGTCGGCATCGAGCACGCCACCGGCCGGTACGTCTTCTTCTGCGACGCCGACGACTACCTCGGTGCCGAGGCGCTGGAGCGCATGGTCGCGGTGGCCGACGCCAACGGCTCCGACATCGTCCTCGGCAAGATCGTGGGGCACGGCCGGCGGGCGCCGGTGTCGATGTTCCAGCAGAGCGCCGACCGGCTGGGGCTCGGCGACAGCACCGTCTACAACAGCCTGAGCTGCTTCAAGCTGTTCAGGAGGGAGCTGCTCGAACGCCACCGCATCAGGTTCGGCGAGGGCATGCTGGTCGGGGAGGACATCCTCTTCACCGTGCACGCCTACTGCCACGCGGGGCCGATCTCGGTGGTGGCCGACTACGACTGCTACCACCTCGTGTCCAGGCCCGACGGCAGCAGCATCATGCAGCAGGCGGGCAGCAGGGACCCCCTCGCCTGGCTGGCCATGATCAAGGGCCCGATCGAGCTCATGGCCCGGCACGTCGAGCCCGGCCCGCTCCGCGACCACCTGCTGCGCAGGCACTTCCGGCTCGACGTGTTCACCCAGCTCGGGACCGTGTTCCTGGAGAGCGACGACGTGCGGCGCAAGGACATCGCGCGGGAGGTCGCGGCGCTGTGCGACGAGTGGTACACCCCCGGCGTGCACGAGCGGCTCAACACCATCGACCGGCAGCGGGCGGGCGCGCTCGACGACATCGACCGCCTGGTGCGCCTGGCCCGCATCGAGAGCGCCACCGTCCGGCGCCAGCTGACCGGGCTGCGCTGGGAGGGCGACCGGCTCGTCGTCACGGGCGCCGCCCGGCTCGACGGCATCACCAGGGACGACAACCTGGCCGTGGTGCTGCGCGCGCGGCACGACGCGGCCGCGGAGCTGGTGCTGCCGGCCGAGCGGAAGGGCGGGGAGTTCACCGTGCGGGTGAACGTGGGGGCGCTCGGCTCCGGGATCTGGGACCTGCGGGTGGCGGTGGAGATCGAGGGCGTGATCCGGCTCGGCCGCCTCGGGGCCGACCGCGACAGCGGCATCGCCCGCCCGCAGCCCAGGATGATCGGCGGGATCGTGGCTCTGCCGTACTTCACCAGGGACAACGGCAACCTGAGCATCGACATGGGCGGGCACGTGGTCGCGGTGCCCGGCACCGCGCGGCTCATCAGGACGCGGTGGGCGCTCGGGCATCGGCTGCTCGTCGACGGGGAGATCAGCGTCGTCGGGACGACCCCTTCGGCCGCGGCGATCAGGAGGATCGTCTGGCGGGAGCGGCGCACCGGCTGCGAAAGCAGCGACCGGGTGACGGCGCTGCCCGGAGGCGGTTTCGCGGCCAGGCCCGCCGTGGGGCGGCTCGCGCCCGGCACCTGGGACGCCTATCTGGAGCTGGACCTGGGCGGGCCGCCGGCGCGGTTCAGGATCGAGACCGACGCGCAGACGGTGGCGGCGCCGCGCCGGTGGTGGGGGCCTGCCCTGCTCAGGTCCGTGCGGCCGTACGCGACGTCGGGCAAGGGGCGGCTGAGCGCGGTGGTGCGGCGGCTGACGGCGGAGACCTTGATCCGGAGGATCATCCGGTAATTGCCATCCATATGCAGGTGCAAGACGATGTCCTAAAGTAGGACCGTTTGTTCTACCTCTTCTGGAGGCACGCCGTGCACGTACCCGATGGTTTCTTCAATGCGGCGACATCCATATCGGCCGGAGCCGTGGCGGCCGCGGGCGTCGCGGTCTGCCTGCGCGGCGCGCGGCGCGAGCTGGACGACCGCACCGCTCCCATGGCCGGGCTGGTCGCGGCCTTCATCTTCGCCGTGCAGATGCTCAATTTCCCCGTCGCCGCCGGCACCAGCGGTCACCTGCTGGGCGGCGCGCTGGCGGCGATACTCGTCGGGCCGTACACAGGGGTGCTGTGCATGGCCGTGGTCCTGCTGGTGCAGGGCGTGTTCTTCGCCGACGGCGGGCTGACCGCGCTCGGCGTCAACATCACGATCATGGGCATCGTCACCGTGCTCGTCGGCTGGGGCGTCTTCCGGCTGGTCACGGCGCTGGCCCGGGGGAAGGTCGTGGTGGCGGCGTTCCTGGCGGCGCTGATCTCGGTGCCGGCCTCCGCGCTGGTCTTCACGCTGCTGTTCTGGATCGGCGGGACCGCGCCGATCGAGGTCGGCGCGGTGGCGGCCGCGATGGGCGGCGTGCACCTGCTGATCGGCATCGGCGAGGCCCTCATCACCGCGATGACCGTCGGCGCGGTGCTGGTCGTGCGGCCCGACCTCGTGTACGGCGCCCGCGGTCTGACCAGGCCGCTGGTCCTGCGCGGGGCCGAGGGCGAGACCACGACCGCTCCCGCCCCCGAGCCGGTCGCGGCCCGGGGCGCGCTCAAGCCGTTCCTGCTCGGCGGCGTCGGCGTGACGCTGGTGCTGGCCGGGCTCGTGTCCTTCTTCGCCTCCTCCTCTCCCGACGGGCTGGAGGCGGTCGCCGAGAACAAGGGCTTCATCGACCAGGCGGGGGACCACCTGTTCGGGGGATGGGCGCTGGCCGACTACGGTGAGGTGGGCGGGATCCCCGTCGGCGTGGCCGGCATCATCGGCGTCGGCCTCGTGCTGCTCATCGCCGGTGCCGTGGCCTATGCCGCGCGAAACCGTAACAAGATCAAGGTGTGATACGTGGGCGCTGGGCACCGTCACCAGCTCTACCTGCCGGGCGACTCGGTCGTGCACCGGTTGCCGCCGCAGTGCAAGCTGCTGGCGATCTTCGCTTTCGCCCTCGTGGTGGTGGCCACGCCGCGCGAGCGCTTCTGGGCCTTCGCCGCGTACGCCGTCCTGCTCGCCGGTGTCGCGGTGGCGGCCCGGGTGCCGGTGACGTACGTGCTGCGGCGGATGGTGATCGAGGTGCCCTTCGTGCTGTTCGCCTTCCTCATCCCGGTCATCGGGCTGGGGGAGCGGACCACGGTGCTGGGGCTCTCGCTGAGCGTGCCCGGCCTCTGGGCGGCGTGGAACATCCTGGCCAAGGCCACGCTCGGGGTGATCGCCTCCATCCTCCTGGCGGCCACCACGGAGCCGCGCACGATCCTCATCGGCGCCCAGCGGCTGCGGCTGCCGAGCCTGCTGGTGCAGATCGCCATGTTCATGCTCAGGTACATGGACGTGATCATGGATGAGATGCGGCGGATGCGGGTGGCCCGGGAGTCTCGCGGGTTCGAAGCACGAAATTTCCGGCACATTCCGGTGATCGCCCGGTCGGCCGGGGCGCTGTTCATCCGGTCGTACGAGCGGGGCGAGCGGGTGCACCTCGCGATGCTCAGCCGGGGATACTCGGGCCAAATGCCGATAATTCAAGATTTTTCGGCGTCTGTACGCCAATGGGGCATCGCTCTCGCCCTGCCCGCCATCGCCCTCGCAGTATTGGGACTGACGTGGTGAACTCTCTCGAAGTCCGGCAGCTCGCGTACGCCTACCCCGACGGCACGCAGGCGCTGTTCGGCGTGGACCTGTCGATCGCCCGCGGCGAGCGCGTGGCCCTGCTCGGCCCGAACGGCGCCGGCAAGACCACGCTCGTCATGCATCTCAACGGCATACTCACCGCCGGGCACGGGAGTGTCACCGTGGCAGGCACGCCGGTGCGCAAGGACACGCTCAAGGAGATCAGGCAGCGCGTCGGCCTGGTCTTCCAGGACCCCGACGACCAGCTCTTCATGCCCACGGTGCGCGACGACGTCGCCTTCGGCCCGGCCAACGCCGGCCTGCGGGGCGAGGACCTGGACCGGGTGGTCAAGGACGCGCTGGAGCGGGTGGGCATGCTGGAGGCCGCCGACCGGCCGCCGCACCACCTGTCGTTCGGGCAGCGCCGCAGGGTGGCGGTGGCGACGGTGCTGGCGATGGCCCCGGAGATCCTGGTGCTCGACGAGCCCTCGTCCAACCTCGACCCGGCCGCGCGCAGGGAGCTGGCGGAGATCCTGCGCTCCCTGGACGTGACGGTGCTCATGGTCACCCACGACCTCCCGTACGCGCTGGAGCTGTGCGAACGCGCGCTCATCCTCTCCGACGGCGTGATCGCCGCGGACGGGCCCACGCGCGACCTGCTGGCCGACGCGGAGCTGCTGGGCCGGCATCGCCTGGAGCTCCCGTACGGCTTCGCGATCCCGGCTGGGTGAGGTGGCCCCGGTGCGGAGGCATCGGGTGCTGAGATGGGTAGAAACCCGGAGCATGGTTCTTGACGGGGCGTTTGGTACGCGTTTACGCCCGCCTTGTCCTCCTGCATCCGACTTTTCGTAGTTTGTGCATGCCCGCTATCCGGGGATGTCGAAGTACAGTGGCTCATCGAGGAGGGGCCAATGAAGCTGCGGCTTGCGCGACACGCCCTGGGCGATGCCGTGGTGGTGGCCGTCGAGGGTGAGCTTGACCTGTTCACCGCACCGTTCCTGCGCGACGAGGTGCGTGACGCCATCAAGCAGGACGGCGCCAGGCTCGTGCTCGATCTGCAGCAGCTGTCGTTCATGGACTCCAGCGGCCTGTCGGTGCTGATCGAGGCCTGGCGGCTGGCGACGGGAGAGGGCGGAGGCGTGTCGCTGGCGGCGCCCCAGGCGCCCGTGGCCCGCATCCTCCGCACGACGGGGCTGGACCGGCGCATCAAGGTGTACTCCGACGTGGACACCGCCGTGGGTGAGATTTAACCGCCCCCGAGTAGAACTTCATTCGGTCTGCGGGTTAGGGTCCGGTCTATGGACGTGAACGGATCTGCAGCAATCATCTCCGGCGGCGCCAGCGGCCTCGGCGAGGCCACGGCCCGCGAGCTGGCCCGCGCCGGCGCCACCGTGGTCGTGGCGGACCTCAACGAGGAGCGCGGCAAGGCCGTGGCCGACGAGCTCGGCGGGGTCTTCGCCAGGACCGACGTGTCGGACGACGAGCAGGTGCAGGCGGCCGTGGACGCCGCCGTCGCCACCGGCAAGCCGCTGAGGGTGGTCGTGAACAGCGCCGGCATCGGCTGGGCCGAGCGCACGGTCAACCGCGACGGCAACCCGCACAACCCGGCCTCCTACCGCAAGGTCATCGAGGTCAACCTGATCGGCACGTTCAACCTCATGCGCATCGCCGCGGCGGCCATCGCCAAGACCGAGCCGGCCGACGCCGACGGGCAGCGCGGCGTGGTGATCAACACGGCCTCCGTGGCGGCGCTGGAAGGGCAGACGGGGCAGCTCGCGTACTCGGCCTCCAAGGGCGGCATCGTGGGCATGACGGTGCCCGCGGCGCGCGACCTGGCGGCGATCGGCGTACGCGTGAACACGATCTGCCCCGGCATCATCGACACCCCGATCTACGGCTTCTCGGCCAACGCCGACGAGTTCAAGGCCAAGCTGATCGCGCCGGTGGTCTTCCCCAAGCGCATGGGACGGGCCGACGAGTTCGCGCACCTGGTCAGGTCGCTGGTCGAGAACGACTACATGAACGCCGAGGTCATCCGCTTCGACGGCGGCATCCGTTTCCAGCCCAAGTGAGGTCCAGTGTCTGACGAAGTGCTCGTCGAAGAGTCCGGCGAAGGATCGGGCAGGGTCGCGATCCTCACCATCAACCGCCCCAAGGCGCGCAACGCCGTCAACGGGGCGGTGGCGAGGGGGATCGTCGAGGCGCTGGACACGCTGGACGCCCGCCCCGACATTTCCGCTTACGTCCTGACCGGCGCGGGCGGCACGTTCAGCGCGGGGATGGACCTCAAGGGGTTCCTGACAGGCGACTTCCCGGTGGTGGAGGGCCGCGGCTTCGGCGGGCTGACCGAGGCGCCGCCGAAGAAGCCGCTGGTGGCCGCCGTGGAGGGATACGCGCTGGCGGGCGGGTTCGAGCTGGCTCTGGCCTGCGACGTGATCGTGGCGTCGGCGGAGTCCACGTTCGGGCTGCCGGAGCCCAAGCGCGGGCTGGTGGCGGGGGCGGGCGGCATCATGCGGCTGCCGCGGCGGATCCCGTACCACGTGGCCATGGAGATGGCCCTGACCGGTGACCACTACCCGGCCTCCCGCCTGTACGAGCTCGGCCTGGTCAACCGGATCACCGAGCCCGGCGCCGCGCTCGAAGGCGCGCTGGAGCTGGCCCGCAAGATCGCCGCCAACGCCCCGCTGGCGCTCGTCGCGACCAAGAGAGTGGTCGTCGAGTCGCAGGACTGGTCGCTGGAGGAGATGTTCAAGAAGCAGGCCGCGATCATCAACCCGGTCTTCGGCTCGAAGGACGCCATGGAGGGCGCAGCGGCTTTCGCCGAGAAGCGCGCGCCCCAGTGGAAGGGCGAATGACCGGCCCCCTCCCGTCTTCCCCCAGGAAACGGGAGGGGACTCTTTAACGCGCGCATAGCTCTTCCTGGTTACGGTAAAGAAAGAGGAGACGAACTACCGGGAGAGCGCATGAGCGACTATTCGGGTTCCAGGTTCGAGTCTGCCAAGCGCGGCGCCGGAGCCCTGCTTTCCGGTGCGCTCAGCGCGCTCATCATCGTGGTCGGCATGCTCGCCGTGATGTGGGTCGTCGAGGGTGTCGACTTCTTCCTCAACGGCGCGCTGGACTACCAGTTCGGCATCGTGGGCTGGGATCCCGACGGGCTGATCGGCATCGTCTTCGCGCCGTTCCTGCACGGCGGCTTCGGGCACCTCATGGCCAACTCGGTGCCGCTGCTGATCCTGGGCTTCCTGGCCGGGCTGCGCGACCTGCGTAAGTTCCTGTGGGCCAGCGTGCTGATCATCCTCATCGGCGGCCTGGGCACCTGGGCGACCAGCCCGGGCGTCTACACGGTCGGGGCGAGCGGCCTGGTGTTCGGCTACTTCGGCTACATCCTGGCCCGCGGCCTGTTCGACCGCAGCCTGCTCGACATCGCGATCGGCATCGGCGTGGGCGTGGCCTACTGGGGGATCCTGGCGGGCCTGCTGCCGAACCAGCAGGGCATCTCCTGGCAGGGACACCTGTTCGGTCTCATCGGCGGCGTGGTGTCCGCCTGGCTGCTGCGCCGCAAGAAGCGCGAGCTGCCCCCGTCGAGGACCGCCTACCCCTACTGACCGGGGGCGCGTTCCCCTTCCACGAAAAGTCCCCGCCGGAGTGCGGCGGGGAGCGGGGGGCCTACAGGTGTGGCCGGGTGTGCTCGGCCGGTGAGGTGGACAGCAGGCGGTCGATGTAGGCCAGGCCCACGGCCGAGGCCACGAACGCCAGGTGGATGAGCGTCTGCCACATGATCTTGTCGTTGGGCGTCGTCTGCGCGCGGATGAACGTCTGCAGCAGATGCACCGACGAGATCCCGATGATCGCCGTGGCCAGCTTGACCTTCAGGACGTTCGCGTTGACGTGGGAGAGCCACTCCGGCTCGTCCGGGTGGTCGTTGAGGTCGATACGCGAGACGAACGTCTCGTAACCCCCGATGATCACCATGATCAGCAGGTTGGAGATCATCACCACGTCGATGAGCGCCAGGACCGTGAGCATGACCACGACCTCGGGGGAGGGCACGGCCTGCGCGCTCGGCTGGTGCAGGAAGACCGTCTCGATCAGATGCCAGAGCTCTAACGCGAACTGCCAGACGTAGACGGCCTGGGCCACGATGAGGCCCAGATAGAGCGGGACCTGGAGCCAGCGGCTGGCGAACATCAGATAACCGAGGCTCTTCGGCCGTCCGGTCCCCTGGCCGAATCGCAACTTGTCGGGCAAGAATGTTTCCTACTCGTCGAGCCGGAGGGATGTGAGTTGGCGAACCTGGGATCCCTGGAACACGCCGTCATGAACGCGTTGTGGGATGCCGGGAAGCCGATGCGCGTCAGGGAGCTCCTGGCGAAGCTCAACGAGGAGCGCGAGCTCGCCTACACCACGGTCCAGACCGTGGCCGAGCGGCTGGTGAAGAAGGGCCTGCTCGTACGCACGCCGTACCGCAACGCCTTCCGCTACGCGGCGGTGCGGTCGAGGGACGAGCACGTCACCGCGCTCATGCTGGAAGCACTCGAGGCCAGCACCGACAGGTTGCCGGTGCTGGCCAGGTTCGCGCGGAGCGTCGAGGAGGCGGACGCGCTCGCGCTCCTCGACGAGCTGGCCCGCAGGACGGGCCGGAAGGCGGACTAGAGGCGCTCGACCACGTAGTCGACGCAGACCGTCAGCGCCTCGATGTCGGCCGGGTCGATGGCCGGGAACATCGCGATGCGCAGCTGGTTGCGGCCCAGCTTGCGGTAGGGCTCGGTGTCGACGATGCCGTTGGCGCGCAGCGCCTTGGCCACGGCCGCGGCGTCGACCTCGTCGGAGAAGTCGATCGTGCCGACCACCTGCGAGCGGAACTCGGGCGCGGCGAACGGCGTGGTGTAGGAGGTCTTCTCCGCCCACGTGTAGAGGCGCGAGCTGGAGTCGGCCGTGCGGGCGGTGGTCCAGGCCAGGCCGCCGTTGCCGTTCATCCAGTCGAGCTGGTCGGCCAGCAGGAACAGCGTGGCCACGGCCGGGGTGTTGTAGGTCTGGTCCTTGCCGGAGTTGTCGATCGCGACCGGCAGGCTGAAGAACTCCGGCACGTAGCGGCCGCTCGCGGCGATCTCCTCGACCCTGGCCAGGGCGCGCGGCGACATGATCGCGATCCACAGGCCGCCGTCGGAGGCGAAGCTCTTCTGCGGCGCGAAGTAGTAGACGTCGGTCTCGGCGAGGTCGACGGGCAGGCCGCCGGCGCCGGAGGTGGCGTCGACCAGCACCAGCGCGTCGTCGCCGCCCACGCGGGTGATCGGCATGGCCACGCCGGTCGAGGTCTCGTTGTGGGTCAGCGCGTAGGCGTCCACGCCGTCCTCGGCGACCGCGACCGGGTGGGTGCCGACCTCGGCCTTGATCACGCTCGGCTCGGCCAGCCAGGGAGCCTTCTTGGTGACCGCGGCGAACTTCGAGGAGAACTCGCCGAACGACAGGTGCTGGGACTTCTCGCGGATCAGCCCGAACGCGGCGATGTCCCAGAACGCGGTGGTGCCGCCGTTGCCCAGCACGACCTGGTAGCCCTCAGGCAGCGAGAACAGGTCGGCCAGGCCGGATCGCACGCGGCCGACCAGGTTCTTGACCGGCTTCTGGCGATGGGAGGTGCCCATCAGGCTCGCGCCGGAGGCGGCGAGAGCGGCCAGCTGCTCGGTGCGAACCTTCGAGGGCCCGCAGCCGAATCGGCCGTCGGCGGGCTTGATGTCAGCGGGAATAACGATGTCAGCCACGTAACGGAGCCTACCGACCTGCGTGGAATGGCTTGAACCCGGTCCGGATGATGAGACCCGTGAAAGTTTCGCAAACGATGCCAGGTCAGCGGGCCGGGCATGGGCGAGGACTTGACTAACCGCTCAGGGAGTCTCACTTTCCTGACAAGTCGCCCGAGGCGTGATGGGCCGTGATGGACATGGATGACACTGACGTCCTCACCGCCAGAGAGCTGGAGATCCTCTCCCTGACCGGTTCAGGCCACAGCGCTCAGGAGATCGCGGACCTCCTGAGCGTCTCCCGCTGCGCGGTGGAGAACCACCGGCGGCGCATCTACCGCAAGCTCGGCGTCGTCGGGCAGGGGCAGGCGGTGCTCCGGGGGCTCGGGCTGATCGGGCCGCCCGGCCAGGCGTCGCGCGCGGAGCTCGTCCGCGGGCGGGAGCTGGTGGTCGTGCACGCCAGGTGCCTGCTGGCCGTCGAGATGGTGACGCGGGCGCTGCTCGGGGCCGGGCAGGCGCTGGCGGCCGTGCGGGACGCGCTGCCGTACGACGAGGAGGAGCAGGGCTGGCTCGGGGCCCGGTTCACCGCGGTGCTCGTGGACCCCGTGCCGGCGGACTGGGCGCTGCCCGCCGGCCTCGGCGCCCGTGCGGTCGCCGTGCCCACCATGCCGCCCGAGCCGGCCATGGTGACGGACGCCGTCGCGCGCGGCGCGTACGCCGTGCTGTGGCTGCGCGACGTGCCCGAGCTCCTGTGCGCGGTGCTGGAGCTGGTGGCCAGGAAGTACGTGGTGGTGGGGGCGGGCATGTGGCGGTGGCTGAGCCCCGTACCGAGGCTGACCGGCCGCGAGCGCGAGGTTCTGGCCTCGATCGCCCGCGGCCACACCATCAGGCAGACCGCCCGCCTGCTCGGCATCGCGAGCAAGACCGTGGAGAGCACCCGGGCGCGCCTGTTCAGGAAGCTCGGCGCGCGCAACCGGTCGGAGGCGCTGACCAACGCCTACCGCGCCGGCCTGGTGGCGGCGGTCCCGGAGGTCACTGGCCCCGGCTCGCCGGATCCACCCGGGCGAACGTGAGCAGGTCCACCATCCGGAAGTCACCGGTCCCGCCCGAGCGGCGCGGCAGCGTGGGCCGCCAGGACGGGTTGGTGGCGAGGAAGGAGCTCGGGTCGAGCTGCAGCAGCCCGATGAAGACCTCGCCCACGATCCGCGCGCCCACCCCGGCCATCCGGGCGCCGCCGGCCAGGACCTCGGCCTCCTTGAGCACGTAGTACCAGAGCGGGGTGCTGGAGGGCAGGCCGTGCCCGATCACCTGCAGCTCGGGGAAGTGCTGCGCCTCCAGGGCCGGTACGCCGATGGCGCGGGCGAGGTTCTGCCCGGACGGCATCGACCAGGTGATGTGCCGCAGGAGGTTGCGCTGCGCGAGCGACGTCGGCGGGTCGGCGGACGGGATCGCGCTCAGCGGCAGGTTGAACAGCGGCGTGGACAGCTTGGTGTCGATGCGCTTGTTCGGCCGCACCTCGCCGTCGCCGAAGTCGAAGAACGTCTGCCAGCCGATGAAGCGCCTGGGCGCCCTGGCCCCGCCGCGCAGGTCCACGGGGTCGCTCTGGCCCTGTCCGGCGGGGTCGAAGATGAAGCCGAAGAACGGCGTGCCGTCGGGGTTGCCCGCGAGGTTGGCGCGGTAGGACGGCCTGACCATGCTGTGCCCGAACCGGTAGGCCGCGCCCTGGAACTCGACGGGCATGAACTGCTGGCCGGCGGCCGGCCGGTAGAAGCGCCGGCCGTTGGTGAGGATGTCGTTGACCGCGCTCTGGCCGATGATCAGCGGGAGGAACTCCCTGAGCACCAGCCACTGGTAGTGCCACCTGACCTGCTGCCTGGCGGCCTCGAACACATTGCCCTGCTGCCCCGAGGCGCGCAGGTGGTCGACCACCCGGTTGTGGAAGCGCAGGAAGGCGGCGTGCATGCCGCTGATGATGAGGTTCTCGTCGTTGCGCGGGTCGGCGATGATCGCCGTACGGTTCGACCTGCGCGGCACGTCCTCGAACCGGCCGCCGCTCTCCAGGCGGAACTTGGCGGTGTCGGCGGGGTCGTAGAACTGCGGGTCCGCGGCCGGGCCGCGGCCGTAGACGCTGTCGAGGTCGAAGGCCGGCGTCCTGGTGTTGGGCGACTGCTCCGGCGCGGTGGGGACGCCCAGGGGCGAGGACTCGTCGAAGGTCATGTCGTGGTCGACGAACTGGCCGAAGAACGTCACGCCCGCGGTGTGCGCGGCGTTGTCGAGGTTGTTCGGGCTGAGCTCGGGGTTGGTGATCAGCCGGATCGGCCCCTCCTGCAGCGGGTCCCTGGCGTCGACCAGGCCGCCGGGGCGGCCCATCTCCATCAGCGCCGGCCTCAGGCTGGGCGCGTTGAAGTCGGCGAACGGGGCCAGGTTGAAGACCCGTCCGAACCTGTCGGGGGAGGTGGCCAGGCCACCCGCGCGTACCGTGACGACCTTGGCGAGGGCTTCGGCGGGGGTGAGCGTCAGGGCGGCGGCCCCGGCTCCCACACCCGTGAGGAAGCCGCGCCTGGTCATGCCGGAAGAGGGCCCGGGATTCGTCATGACGTGCCTCCTTACTGACCTCCCACCGGAGGAAGGCAGGCGAACGCCGACGTGCCTGCTGGTGGGAGGGCTGGGGGGGTGCCTGCCGTCAGGCTGTGCCCTTGACCGGAGGCGGTCAAGGAACCACTTTCCCCTAGTGCTTTTCAGCCCGGGAAAGCGAAACGGCTACCGCGGGGCGGGGTGGCCGCGCGGTAGCCGTTTCGGGCGGATCAGTGGATCAGTATTTGCCGACGACCTCGTCGGCGCCCGGCACCTCGCTGAGCGGGCGCGAGGCGGGGCCGGTGTAGTTGGCGCTGGGGCGGACGAGCCGGCCCGTGCGCTTCTGCTCCAGGACGTGCGCGGCCCAGCCGGCCGTGCGGGCGCAGGTGAACATCGAGGTGAACATGTGGGAGGGAACCTCGGCGAAGTCCAGGACGACGGCCGCCCAGTACTCGACGTTGGTGGCCAGCACCCGGTCGGGCTTGCGCGCGTGCAGCTCCTCCAGCGCGGCCTGCTCCAGCGCCGCCGCGACCTCGTAGCGAGGCGCGTCGAGCTCCTTGGCGGTCCGCCGGAGCACGCGGGCGCGCGGGTCCTCGGCGCGGTAGACGCGGTGGCCGAAGCCCATGAGCCGGTTGCCCTTGTCGAGCTCGCTCTGGACGTACTTCTTGGCGTCGCCCAGCTGCTCGACGCCCTCGATCATGTGCAGGACGCGGGCCGGGGCGCCGCCGTGCAGCGGGCCCGACATGGCGCCGACGGCGCCGGAGAGCGCGGCGGCCACGTCGGCGCCGGTGGAGGCGATGACGCGGGCGGTGAACGTCGAGGCGTTCATGCCGTGCTCGGCCGCGGAGGTCCAGTAGGCGTCGATGGCCTTGACGTGCTTGGGATCGGGCTCACCGCGCCAGCGGATCATGAAGCGTTCGACGATGGTCTTGGCCTCGTCCACCCGGCTCTGCGGCACCATCGGCAGGCCCAGTCCGCGCGCGGACTGCGCGACGAAGGAGAGGGCCATCACCGAGGCGCGGGCGAGCTGGTCGCGGGCCTCTTGGTCACTGATGTCGAGCAGGGGCTTGAAGCCGTAGGCCGGAGCCAGCATGGCCAGCGCGCTCTGCACGTCTACGCGGATGTCACCAGAATGGACAGGAATGGGGTACGGCTCCGCCGGGGGCAGACCCGGCTGGAACGTGTTGTCGACCAGCAGGCCCCACACGGCCCCGAACGGGACTCGGCCGACCAGCTCCTCGATGTCGACGCCCCGGTATCGAAGGGCGCCCCCTTCTTTGTCCGGTTCCGCGATCTCGGTTTCGAAAGCCACAACGCCTTCGAGCCCGGGTTTGAAGTCGGACATACTCGGCCGCCTCCCCTTCTGTTGCCATGTTTGGGCAATGCCTTGATGTCGAGATACCGGCGGGTCAATTTAACCCCCTCCCAGGTCATGGTCGGTCTCGGGACCCGCCGTTGAGCCAAACCCGCTGGTGGGGAGCGGTGCATGGGATCTACCACGCAAGCGCGCAAGAATACCGTCTCGTGGATGCCACCCCGCGCCCGCCCACGTTGGCGGGGCTTCGCCGTACGTACGAGGGCGAGCCGCTGCTCGAATCAGACCTCGCGTCCGACCCCATCGCGCAATTCGCCACCTGGTTCCAGGAGGCACTCGACGCCGGCCTGCCCGAACCCAACGCCATGGTCCTGGCCACCGCCTCGGCGGGCGGCCGCCCGAGCGCCAGGACGGTCCTGCTCAAGGGCTACGACGAACGCGGATTCGTCTTCTACACCAACTACGAGTCGCGCAAGGGCCGCGACCTGGCCGAGAACCCCCGCGCCTCGCTGCTGTTCCCCTGGCACCCGGTGCGCCGCCAGGTGCGCGTCGAGGGCACCGTCATGCGGATCTCCCACGAGGAGTCGGCCGAATACTTCGACTCCCGCCCGTACGGCTCGCGCATCGGGGCGTGGGCCTCGCGGCAGTCGGCGGTCGTGCGTTCCAGGGAGGAGCTGGACGCCCGCTACGAGGAGCTGGCGGCGCGCTGGCCGGAGAATCCGCCGGTGCCCGACTTCTGGGGAGGCTTCCGGGTCGTCCCGATGGAGCTGGAGTTCTGGCAGGGGCAGCTCGACCGGATGCACGACAGGCTGCGCTACCGGCGTACGCGACCCGGGTGGGTTGTGGAGAGACTTGCCCCTTAATGTTCTCTAAGTGGCATTCGGGGAGCTGGTCAAGCGTCATCTCGTAGACACCCGGCCGCTGGGCGTTCCCGCGTACCGCCGGATCTGGCTGGGCCAGGCCGTGTCGCACGTCGGCGTCGGCGTGACCGTCGTGGCGGTCGGGCAGCAGGTCTTCGAGCTCACCCACTCCTCGTTCTACGTCGGCCTGCTCGGCCTGGCCAACCTGATCCCGCTGATCGTCTTCGGCCTGTGGGGCGGGGCCGTCGCGGACGCCGTGGACCGGCGCAAGCTGCTCATCGCCGGCTCGCTGGTCGCCTGGGCGGCCACCCTGTTCATCCTCGTCCAGGCCCTGCTCGGTCTGAACAACATCCACCTGATCTTCCTCGCGGTCGCGCTGAACTCCACCGGCTTCGCCATCACCGGCCCCACCAGGGGCGCGATCATCCCCCGGATCCTGGAGCCGGAGCTGGTGCCCGCCGCCAACGCGCTCAACTCGCTCGTCTACAGCATCGGCGCGGTGGCGGGGCCGATGGTGGGCGCGGTCCTGCTCGGGAACGGCGGCTTCCCGGCCGCGTACGCGGTGGACGCCCTGTTGTTCGCCGGCAGCCTCTACGCGGCGCTCAGACTGCCCTCACTGCCCCCGCTGGGCGAAGTGACGCGCCCGGGGGCCCGGGCCGTGGTCGAGGGGCTGAGCTTCGTCGTCAGGAGCCCGGTGCTGCTGATGTCGTTCGTCGTGGACATCATCGCGATGGTGTTCGCCATGCCGCGGGCGCTCTTCCCCGAGCTGACCGCCGTGCGGTTCGGCGGCTCGATGGAGGCGCTCGGCTGGATGACCTCCGCCATGGCCATCGGCTCGGTCGCCGGCGCGCTGTTCTCCGGCTGGGTCGGCCGGGTCAGGCGGCAGGGGGTGGCGCTGTCGATCGTCATCGCCATCTGGGGCCTGGCCGTGGCCGCCGCCGGGCTCGCGCACGAGCTCTGGCTCGTGGTGCTGTTCATGGCCGTCGGCGGGGTGGCCGACGTCATCTCCTCGGTCTGGCGGCAGTCGATCCTGCAGCTGTACGCGCCGGACGAGATGCGCGGGCGGATGCAGGGCGCGTTCATGGTGGTCGTGGCCGGCGGGCCGCGCCTGGGCGAGCTGCGGGCCGGAGCCACCGCGACCGCGTTCGGGCTGACGGGCGCGTGGGTGGGCGGCGGCCTCGCGTGCGCCGTGACCGTGCTGGTCGTGGGGCTGTCGGTGGCCGGCTTCCGGAACTACCGGGCGCGCTAGGCGACCCTGGCGGCCGCCTGGAGGTCGGCCAGGAAGCTCGCGTACGCCTCGTCCCTGTCGGGCGCGCGCAGCACGGCGGACGGGTGCACGGTCGCCACCGCGAGCGCCTCCCCGAGCGGCACCGGCTCGCCCCGGTGCTGCGTGACCCGGAACTCCCTCCCCAGCAGCGACCTGGCCGCCGTGGCGCCGAGCACCACGATCACCTCCGGCCGCACCACGGCCAGCTCCGCGCCGAGCCATGGATGGCAGGCGTCGATCTCGCCGGCCGTCGGCTTCTGGTGAATGCGTCTTTTACCCCGTGGCGTGAAAGAGAAGTGCTTGACGGCGTTCGTGAGATAGACGTCGTCACGCGAGATCCCGGCCTCTTCCAGCCCTTTGTCCAGAATGCGGCCCGCCGGCCCCACGAACGGATGCCCCTGGCGGTCCTCCTGGTCTCCCGGCTGCTCGCCCACCAGCATGAACCTCGCCCGCCGCGGGCCCTCGCCGAACACGGTCTGCGTGGCGTTCCGGTAGAGGTCGCATCCCTCGCAGCGGGCGGCGGCCTTGCGCAGGGAATCGAGGTCGAGCCGGTCGGGAAGGAACTCGGCCGCCCCGTTGTTGCCGTCCTTAACCATCGTCGGTCGTTCTCCCAATAGGGTTCCTGTGACTCCTGTGCCCGCTGCGGACGGGCTCAGTCCCCGCCACGACCGGCGTACCATTCAGTTGGGAGGAGCCTTGACCGCACACGGCCTGATCGACACCACGGAGATGTATCTCCGAACGATTTACGAGCTCGAGGAGGAGGGCATCGTCCCTCTCCGCGCGCGCATCGCCGAGCGCCTCCAGCAGAGCGGCCCCACCGTGAGCCAGACCGTCGCCCGCATGGAGCGTGACGGGCTCGTCCGCGTCGAAGGTGACCGGCACCTGTCGATGACCGAGCTGGGCCGCACCCTGGCCACCCGCGTCATGCGCAAGCACCGCCTCGCCGAGTGTCTGTTGACCCAGGTCATCGGGCTTCCCTGGGAAGAGGTGCACATCGAGGCGTGCCGCTGGGAGCACGTCATGTCGGAGTCCGTCGAGTCCCGCCTGGTGACGCTGCTCGACAACCCCACCGTGTGCCCGCACGGCAACCCCATCCCCGGGCTGGCCGAGCTGGGCGCCAGGGAGCCGGTCGAGAGCGGCCCCGACACGCTGACGACCATGTGCGACCTCGCGGGAACACGTGACACACCTGTTGTCGTGCGTCGAATTAGCGAACAAGTGCAAAGCGATCCCGCTGTGATGCTTAAACTCAAGCAAGTTGGGATACAACCCGGACGCGAGGTGACGCTCGCGGCGAGCGACGACGGTGTACGGGTGACAGGTGACGGTGACGCGAAGGACACTCCTGCGGAGCTACCGCGCGATATCGCGGCACACGTTTTTGTCTCCAAGCGCTGACGCGCGCGCAGCTACTTGGTTGAATCCCTCCTGGGAGGCCCTCCACTCCCCTCTGGCCAAGACTGTTGCAGGAGCGCTCGTGGTCCGCTTTGCATGCACGCCACCCCGAGGAGTGGTCTCCGGATGAAGCGATGGGGGGATCTGTCACAGGACGCGGCTGATCACCTTGCGGCCGGATCCGTGCTCGACCACGCCGAAATGGCCGTGGTCGTGACCGACCGTTTCAGCAATCTCCTCTACTGGAACCCTTTCGCCGAGAAACTCTTCGGCCACCAGGGCAAGACGCCTTCGCGTGACACGTCCGTCCTGTCCCTCGGGATCATGGAGAAGGACCACCCGCTGGCGATCGAGCTGGCCAAGCATGTGCTCAAGGGCGGCGTGTGGGAGGGCACGTTCGACGTGCGGCGCGGCGACGGCACCATCGTCTACGTGCGCGCCCAGGCCGTGCCGCTGCGCCACTCGTCGGGCTCGGTGACGGGGATCGTCATCATGGCCCGCGAGGCGCTGCGCAGCAACGAGCGCGAGAAGGACCGCTTCGGGCTGCTGGAGCGCATCGGCGAGCGGCTGGCGGGCTCTCTCTACGTCGAGGAGACGCTCAAGCGGGTCGCCGAGATGCTCGTCCCCCAGTTCGCCGACCACTGCTTCATCGAGCTGATGGAGGGCGACCGGCTCGTCCGCAGGGTCTCGCAGCACGTACAGGGGTGGACGCCGCCGTCGGGAACATGGAAGCCGGTGGGCGCCGAGATCCGCTACCCCTCCGGCCACTATGCTGACACCGCACTGCGCCGCCAGGAGACCATCCTGGTCGAAGACTTCGCCACCAGCCGCTACCCCTCGCCCCACGAGGACAGCGCGCGCCTGTGCGGCGAGATCGGCATGACCTCCGCCATCGTGGCCCCGCTGCTGGTGCGCGGGGAGACGCTCGGGCTGATGTACCTCGGGTTGTCCAACCTCACCGACCGCCGCAGCCCCCACTACGACGCCTTCGACCGCGACTTCGTGGGGGCCATCGCCACCCGGGTCGCGCTCGCGATCGACAACGCGCTGCTGTTCGAGGAGGAGCGCCACACGGCGGAGTCGTTCCAGAAGCACCTGCTGCCGCGGGCGCTGCCGCAGCTCGACGGGCTGCAGATCGCCGTGCGCTACTACCCGGCGGCCCCGCTGGCCTCCCACGGTCAGGGCATCCAGACCCAGGTCGGCGGCGACTGGTACGACGTCATCCCGCTGTCCGCCGGCCGCGTCGGCATCGTCATCGGCGACGTCGAGGGCAGGGGCGCCAAGGCCGCGGCCATCATGGGCCAGCTCAGGGCGGCGCTGCGGGCGTTCGCGCAGGACGACAAGTCCCCGGCCGACATCCTGGCCCGGCTCGACGAGTGGACCCGCATCATCGCCACCCCCGAGCAGGACGACAACGGCGCCGACGTCAGCATCCCGCCCATCGTGACCTGCCAATACCTGGTCTACGACGCCTGGTCCCGGCAGCTCTCCTTCGCCAACGCCGGGCACGCCCCGCCGCTGCTGCTGATCGACGGCCAGTGCTCGGAGCTCGAGATCGAGGAGGTCGGCCAGCCGCTCGGGGTGCGCGCCAAGGGCCTGCACGCCGACCTGGTCTACAAGGAGGAGACCCGCACCCTGCCACCGGGCGCGGCGCTGCTCCTCTACACCGACGGCCTGATCGACCGCCGCCCGGGCCGCGACGGCAGGATGCCGAGCGAGGCCGAGACCCTCGGCGTGCTGTGCGACAAGCTCGCCAAGATGTCCGACGCCGAGGTCGAACGCATCGCCGACGCCGCCACGGTGGCGGTGCCCGGCGAGATCGACGACGACATGGCGATCCTCGTGGTCCGCTCCAGCGACGTCGACCTCGACGTCGAGGCGCGCACCTTCCCCGCCCAGCCGATCATGGTGGGCGAGGCGCGCCGCATGGCCGCGGAGGCGTTCGCGAGCTGGAACGTGCCCGAGGAGCGCGCCGAGCTGGCCTGCCTGCTCGTCTCCGAGGTCGTGACCAACGTGGTGCTGCACGCCGCCACCGCCGGGGTGCCGCGCAGGGAGCTGGTCGTGGAGGGGCCGCCGCTGCCGTTCGAGGATTCCTGGGACGTGCCGGGCTTCGAGGACGAGGTGGTCGGCGACAAGGAGTTCACGCTGAGGCTGCGCAGGGGCGAGGAGTCGGTCTGGGTCGAGGTGTTCGACCAGGACCTGCGCCTGCCCCGCATCCGCAGCGCGGGGGAGAACGACGAGGGCGGGCGCGGCCTCTACCTGGTCGACCAGCTCGCCCGGCGCTGGGGGTCGCGACCCACCAGGGAAGGCAAAGCGGTCTGGTTCGAGATTCCCACGCGCGGCAGGTGAATGATTCACTGGCTCAATGGAGCTGGCCTTCGAACGACGGGGCACCGGCGAGCCGCTGATCCTCATTCATGGCATCGGTCACCACTGGCAGGCCTGGTTGCCCGTGATGGACCGGCTGGCCGCCGCGCGCACGGTGATCGCGGTGGACCTGCCCGGTTTCGGGGTCTCTCCCGCACTGCCCGACCGCATCCCCTACACCGCCGAGTCGCTGGCCGACGCGGTCGAGTCCTTCTGCGCGCTGCTCGGTGTCCGCGAGCCGCACGTGGCGGGCAACTCGCTGGGCGGTTACATCGCGCTGGAGCTGGCCTCGCGCGGTGTCGTACGTACGGCGACCGCGCTGTCCCCGGCCGGCTTCTGGTCGCGCTCGGAGCTGCTCTACTGCCAGGCGATGCTGCGCACCCTGCGCGCCTCGGCCCGTTCCCTGCCTCCCGAGCAGCTCGCCAGGACGGCCGAGAACCGCTATCTGCGCGCGGTCTCCGCCGGGGTCCTGGTCGCCCGTCCCACCCGGCTCGATCCGACCGCGCTCATCGCGGCCACCCAGGCGCTGGGCCGGGCGGCCGGGTTCGACGAGACGCTGGAGTCGTTCGGCGGGCTGATGCCGCCCGCGCCGCCGAAGTCGCCCATCACGATCGCGTGGGGCGAGCACGACCGGCTGCTGCTGCGCCGCCAGGCGGTGCGCGCGGCGCGGTGGTCGGGCCAGCGGGTGAAGCTGCTGAAGGGCTGCGGGCACGTGCCGATGAGCGACGACCCCGAGCTGGTGGCGCGCGTCATCCTGGAGGCGTAGCTAGATCTTGGTCTGGCCCCACAGCAGCAGCATGACCAGGACGAACACGATCACCACGCCGGCATAGCCGATCGGCCCCAGGCGGATCGCCCGGCGCACGCGGTTGAGGACCCAGGCGAACAGCAACGCCAGGAAGATCAGAAGGATCAGGCCGCCGTCCATGCTGTCCAGTATGCGGGGCGAACCGGCTTGCCGCGCGGTGACGGATCAGAACCCGAAGGACCGGCCGATGATCTCCTTCATGATCTCCGTGGTGCCGCCGTAGATCGTCTGGACCCGGCTGTCGAGCCACGCCTTGGCGACCGGGTACTCCATCATGTAGCCGTACCCGCCGTGGAGTTGCAGGCAGCGGTCGATGACCTTGTTCTGCAGCTCGGTGGTCCACCACTTGGCCTTGGCGGCGTCCACCGCGGTGAGTTCCTTCGCGTTGAGAGCGAGGATGCACTTGTCGACGTAGTGGCGGGCGATCTCGGTCTCGGTGGCCAGCTCCGCCAGCACGAAGCGGGTGTTCTGGAAGGAGCCGATGCTGCGTCCGAAGGCCTGGCGAGTCTTGCAGTACTCGATGGTCCGCTCCAGCACGTCCTCGGCCGCGGCCACCGCCGCCACGGCGATCGACATGCGCTCCTGCGGCAGGTTGTGCATGAGCTGGAAGAAGCCCTCGCCGTCGTTGGGGCCGAGGCGGTTGGCGACGGGCACGCGGACGTTGTCGAAGAACAGCTCGGCCGTGTCCTGCGCCTTCATGCCGACCTTGTCGAGGTTGCGCCCGCGGCTGAAGCCCTCCATGCCGCGCTCCACGACGATCAGCGTGGTGCCCCTGGCGCCCGCCTCCGGGTCCGTCTTGGCCACCACGACGACGAGGTCGGCGTTGATGCCGTTCGTGATGAAGGTCTTCTGCCCGTTGACGACGTAGTGGTCGCCCTGGCGGATGGCCGTGGTCCTGATGCCCTGCAAATCGCTGCCGGCGCCCGGCTCGCTCATGGCGATGGCGGTGATCAGCTCGCCGCTCACGAATCCGGGCAGCCAGCGCTGCTTCTGCTCGTCGTCGGTCAGGTCCACGACGTACGGGGCCATGACGTCGTTGTGCAGCGAGAAGCCGAGGCCGCTGGCGCCGCTCCGCATGATCTCCTCGACGATCACCGCGTTGTACCGGAAGTCCGTGATGCCCGCGCCGCCGTACTCCTCCGGCACCGAGAACCCGAACATCCCCAGTTCGCCGGCCTTCTTCCAGACCTCGCGCGGTACCACGCCGTCCTTCTCCCACTGCGGGTGGTGCGGCACGACCTCGCGGGCCATGAACTCGCGCACGGTCTCGCGGAAGAGCAGGTGCTCCTCGTCGAAGAGGTCTCGCTGCATCAGTCGCCTCCACTGGCAGAATGCTGTTCTGTTGCCGCCAGGTATACCCGCTTTACCGGGGCCCGGGGAGCCTGTGGACACGGGTTCATCACAAGTGACGGAAGAAGCGACATTCGGTAGGTGTTGCGGGTGTTTCGACCCTAAGATCTACCCTCGGTCCGTATGTGGTTGATCGGAGTCTCCCGTGAGTCGGTGGCGCAAGGCGTTGATCGCCGCATCGGTGGGCATGGCGGCCTCTGCGGCGTTCGTCGTGACGTCGTCGATCCCAGGCCAGGCACAGGCGTCGTTGGTGGCCAACTATCGCTGCACGGGCGGCATCGCCGGCAGCGGCGTGGACATCGAGGCCCGGATGACTCCCCAGGTCGAGGGCGGCACCATGAACGTCCGCTGGGACATGAGCTACAAGAGCCTGCAGAAGTTCGGCTCGCCCGGCTTCTTCCCCGAAGGGTCCTCCCTGGACCTGGAGGGCGTGGTGGACATCAGCGGCGGCTGGATCGGACAGCTCCGGCCGCGCGGTGGCCAGACGCAGGGCGAGCTGGTGCCCGGCGACTACCTCGAACTTCCCGAAGGGCTGTCGGACAGCGCGTCGCTCACGAGGACCGGCACCATCCGCTTCAAGCCCAGCACCCTGACCGTCCGGTTCACTCCGGCCGAGGGTGACGTCATGGTCAACAACAAGGACCCGAAGATCAAGTACAACGGGCCCTGGACCTGGGAGTACACCGCGTCGAGGTACGACGACTACCTCAACGACCTGCAGAGGACCGAGGGCCTCGACTCCGTCGCCAAGCTCGACTTCATCGGCACGAAGGTCGCCTACATCGGCAGGCGCGAGCAGGACCTCAGCCCGATCAGGGTGCTCATCGACGGGCAGCCCGTTACCTCGGGCCTGGTCCAGCCGGGCCAGGACCGCAGCGGCAACGACATGACGGGCACCGAGACGCAGGAAGTGCTCTGGACGTCGCCGCAGCTCGAGTACGGGCCGCACACCATCGAGATCATCAACACCGAGAGCAAGGTCGCCTACCTCGACGCCTTCCAGGTGTTCACCGGTGATGTGCCCGAGCCACCCCAGCACCAGCAGGCGACCTGCACGCTCCAGGGCGACCCGGGCGCCATCGACATCAACGTCCCAGGTGGCTCCCAGACGCCGACGAACACCGCCACGGACGACCCCACCGAGGAGCCGACGGACGAGCCGACCGATCCGGTCGACCCGGACCCCACGTCCACGGGAACCACCACGCCCCCGGCGGCCGGCACCATCACCGACGGCCTGGGCCGCGTGATCGTCGTTCCGCAGGTGTCCGGCACGACCTCGTCCACGCCGAAGAGCACCGGGCCGACGGCGACCAGGTACTACAGGGCCCAGGTGGCCAAGACGCCCAGCGGCGGCGTGGACACCGGTGAGGCGCCGGAAGGTCCGGAGCGTCCGTACGGGCTCATGGCCGGCGGCATGGTGCTGCTGATGGGAAGTGCCGGTGGCGGGCTGGTGCTGCGCCGGCGCAAGGCCGCGCACGCGGGAGGAGCGCACTGATGGCCGAGCAGAAGACACCGATGCAGAGGGCACTGCCCGGACTGCTGATCGCCGGCTCGCTCGGCGGCGTCGGCCTGGTCATGGTGAGCCTGCTCTCGCTGGCGCCTCCCGTGGACGACGGCTCGGAGTCGCTGCTGGCGGCCCAGGACGCGCCGACCCAGGTGGAGGTGCAGAACGCGGGCGCGTTCGTGCTCCCGCCGACGGTCGGCCCCGGCGGCAAGAACGTCCCCCTCACCCCGGCCCGCCCGGACGCGCCGCCCCCGCTGGCCGCCGCGCCGGTCGTGGCGCCGATCCCCACGCCCAAGACCAAGGCCGCCAAGGCCAAGGCCAGGCCGACTCGCATCAAGATCCCCAAGCTCAAGGTGAACTCCCCGATCGGGGCGGTCACCGTCAACATGAAGGGCAAGCTCGGCACGCCGCCGCTGAGCAAGCCCAACCAGACGGGCTGGTACCGCTTCTCCCCGGTCCCGGGCGAGGCCGGTCCGGCGATCATCAACGGCCACGTCAGCACCCGCAAGGGCCCCGCCGTCTTCGACCGCCTGCGCGAGCTGGCCAAGGGCGACCACATCTACGTCTACCGGTCGGACGGCAAGGTCACCCGCTTCACGGTCAGCGGAATCGAGCAGGCCAGCAAGAACGGGTTCCCGACCAAGCGGGTGTACGGGAACACGAGCAACTCTCAGCTCAGGCTCATCACTTGTGGTGGCGTCTACAACAAGACGGCGCACAGCTACACGGACAACATTGTTGTGTACGCAACGCTGTCGAAGAAGAAGGGCTGAGGAGGAAGCTGTGGCGGATTTGGCGGTTTACGGGAAGTTGACAGGGACAGTTCGTAGGATCTCAACCTAACCGTGACCAACGGCTGGAATTCTGGCACGACTGTTGACACTGCTTTGAAACGGAGATGGACCCGTGCTTATGTCCCAGGTGGGGCGCCGCCTCGCCCATAAGACGTCCGCGTTGGGGCTTGCGAGCACGCTGGTCTTCTTCGTCTGCTCCGTCTTAACTCTGTCGTCTCCGGCTCAGGCCGCGGCAGCGGACCCGTTGAAAGTTACATACAGGTGCACAGGCGGCGCTCTGCCGGCCGAGTCGGTCGTGTTGACGGCCACTGCCCCGGCAACGGTGGCTCCCTCCCAGGCTGCGACGATCGAGTGGACCTTCCCCGCCATGACCGCCACCAAGGCGATCGCCGCACAAGCGTCCGTGACCACCAGCGGGGGTGACCTCACGGTGACGGGCGGAACCCCCACGCCCCTTAAGGGGTCAGGCACCGGCACGGTCGCGACGGCGGTTCAGGCCAACGGGACGTATACGCCACCGAAGATGACCGCCTCGGTCAGCGTCACGGCTACGACGGGCGGCAATCTTGTCCTGGCTCCCGTGTCGACGACGACGGGCACTCTGCTGACCATCACGGTGGCTGGTGAGGCGACAAACTGCACCTACGTGTCGGCGACTCCCGCCAGCATCTCCATCCCCGTCCAGACGGGCGGCGGCGGTGGGAGCGAGGATGACATCGTCACCTACGACTGCACCCTCCCCAGCGGCACCACCGACGCCGACTACCCCGCCGACGTCGACATCAAGGTCGTCATGACGCCCCCCACCAGCGCCACGACCAACACCGACGCCTCCATCACCTGGACCGGCACCATCCAAGCCTCCGGTGACGCGTTGAAGGCCCCCACCGGCTTCCCCACCACCAGCCCCAAGCTCTTCGCCACGATCAAGGCGAGCGGCGCCGGCGCGCCGGCCACCGCGACCGGTGAGGCCGCCCTCACGGGGGTCACCGCGGGCTCGGACATCACGACGCTCCCCAGCGTCACGATCAAGGTGAAGCCCACCACCGCGGGCACCGTCTCGCTGACGGCGGGCGATCTGGCCTTCGGCACCTCCGCCACCTCGCCGGCGATCAGGTGCACCGCCCCGACGACCGGCCTCAAGGCGTACACCTTCACGGTGACCGCCGGCACGGCGAGCCCGAGCCCGAGTCCGAGCCCCAGCGCCACGACGACCAGCCCCCGCCCCACCAGGACCAGCACCGCGACGGTGACGGTCACGCCCAGCAGCACCAGGAAGTCCCAGACGCCCAAGGCGGGTGCGGACACCGGTGCCGGTGGCGACATGGGGCCTGACGGGCGGCTGTTCATCCTGACCGGCACCGCTCTGATCACCGCGGCCGCCGTCGGTGGGCTGCTCATCCGCCGTCGCACCGCCAAGGGCTGACGATCGTGGGGGGCTACTACCAGCCGTACGGTGGCGGTCCGGCGCAACCCGCGCCGCCGCCGCCTCCGGAGGACAAGGGCAGTACGGCGCTCCGGACCGTGCTGATCGGGGCCGCCATCGCCGGGGTCGTGACCGTCGTCGCGGGCCTGCTGATCGTCTTCAACTCGCCCGCCGAGTACGGCCTGCAGAGCAGCAGGGACGCCCTGCCCCTGCCGGCGCAGCCGAAGGCGAGCGGGCAGCCGGAGCAGGCGCTCTTCCAGGCCCCGGCCGACGTGCCGCCGCCGCTGCCGCAGATCACCCCGGCGCCCCCGATGCTGCCCTCCACCCCGGTCAGGATCGTGATCAAGCGCCTGGGGATCAACGCTCCGATCAAGTCGGTGGGGCTGGCCAAGGACGGCACGATCCAGGTGCCGCCGGCGAACGACCCGAACCTGGTCGGGTGGTACCGGAACATGTCGACCCCCGGTGAGGTGGGGCCGGCGGTGCTGCTCGGCCACAAGGACACCCGGACGCGCAGCGCCGTGTTCAGCCGGTTGCCGGAGATCAGGAACGGCGACACCATCGAGGTCAAGCGCCAGGACAAGACGACCGCGGTGTTCACGGTCGGCGGCGTGGAGCAGGCGAACAAGAAGACGTTCCCGACCCAGCGGGTCTACGGGACGCAGGAGAACGCCCAGCTCCACCTCATCACCTGCGGTGGTACCTACGATCGGACCACCGGGCACTACACCGACAACGTCATCGTCTACGCGACGATGACGAGCTCCTATCGAAGCTGAGCGCGGAGGCTGGCATGGGCTGGATGGCGAAGCGGAGACTGCGTACTGGCCCGACGGCGGCACTGCCCGCCAAGCCGGACCCCGACGAGCTGTTGCGTCTCGTCCAGCTCGCCGACCCCAGCGCCCGCCGGGACGGCGACGACATCGTGGCGACCGACGTGCGCGTGTGCGCGCCCGTCGAGGCCGAGTCGGACCTGACCGGCGGCGAGCTGGAGAAGGTGTGGGCGGTGCGGGTGGTCGCCGAGGGGCCGCTGCCGCTGGACTACTTCGACCGTTTCCTGGCCGAGGGGCTGGCCTTCCGGCTCAAGGGCCTCGCGGTGTGCCGGGGCGAGGTCAGCGACCCGGCGGACGACAGCGGTGAGAGCGGTCCGGCCGTGATCCTCCCGGTACGGCCCACCGCCGAGGAGCTGGCGCCCCTGCTGGAGCAGGAGGAGGAGGGGCCCGCGTTCGCGGCGGGCGACATCCGGGCCATGCTGGTGCCGCAGAAGGGCCAGCCGCCGGCCGTACAGGAATTGCTGCCCTTCGCCACCGAGCTGACCGCGATCGAGCTGCGCGGTGAGGAGCCGGTCAAGCTGGGCACACTCGCCCTGGAGCTGTCCGAGACGCTGAACGGGCTGGTCGTGGACCGGTGGCGGTTCCGGGTCGACGCGGCGGAGGAGCTTCTACCCCCTACGTGAGCAGCGCCAGAACGTCATTCTGTTGTAGTCTGCCCCTAGTAACCGAATAATGCTCGGTTTCCAGGAGGCACTGTGGCAGAGGCGTACATCGTCGGGGCGGTCCGCACCCCGGTCGGCAAGAAGAAGGGCGGCCTGTCCACCGTCCACCCCACTGACCTGGCCGCTCACACGCTGAAGGCGCTGATCGACCGCACTGGCGTCGACCCCGCGGCGGTGGAGGACGTCATCATGGGGTGTGTCATGCAGTTCGGCCCCCAGAGCATGGACATCGCGAGAAATGCCTGGCTGTCGGCGGGGCTGCCCGAGACCACCGCCGGCGTCACGATCGACCGGCAGTGCGGCTCCTCGCAGCAGTCGATCCACTTCGCCGCCCAGGGCGTCATGTCCGGCACCCAGGACCTGGTCGTGGCGGCCGGCGTCGAGTCGATGAGCATCGTGCCCATGGGCTCGTCGATCACCGCCGCCCTGGAGAAGGGGATGCCGTTCCCGTTCGGGGAGAAGTGGGTCGAGCGCTACGGCAAGCAGGAGATCTCGCAGTTCCGCGGCGCGGAGCTCATGTGTGAGAAGTGGGGCTACACGCGCGAGGTGCTGGAGCAGTTCGCGTTCGAGTCGCACCAGAGGGCCGCCAAGGCCATCGCCAACGGCCACTTCAAGGACCAGATCGCCCCCATCAACGGGGTCGAGGACGACGAGGGCCCCCGGGCGGACACGACGCTGGAGAAGATGGCCGGTCTGAAGACCCTGAAGGAGGGCGGGCAGATCACCGCCGCCACCTCCTCGCAGATCTCCGACGGCTCCGGCGCCGTGCTCATCGCCTCGGAGGAGGCGGTACGCGAGCACGGCCTGACCCCGCGCGCCCGCATCCACCAGCTCGCGCTCATGGGCGACGACCCCGTCTACATGCTGACCGCGCCGATCCCCGCCACGCAGCGGGCGCTGAAGAAGGCCGGCATGTCGATCGACGACATCGACGTCGTCGAGATCAACGAGGCGTTCGCCCCGGTGCCGCTGGCCTGGATGCACGAGCTGGGCGCCGACCCGGCCCGGGTCAACCCCAACGGCGGCGCCATCGCGCTCGGTCACCCGCTGGGCGGCACCGGCGCGATCCTGATGACCAAGCTGCTGCACGAGCTGGAGCGCACCGGCGGCCGGTACGGGCTGCAGACGATGTGCGAGGGCGGTGGCCAGGCCAACGTCACCATCATCGAGAGGCTGTGAAAGGTGGAGCGCCGCCTCCCAGGCGTACGGGGGAGGCGGCGCTCCGTTTACTACCCATCCCGGTAGTAGTCTCAGCGCCCCTTCGAGGGGATGCGGCGCGGCGGCGCGATCGGCCGCTGCGGCATCTTGGGCATCGGCCGCACCACGGGAAGCCCGGGGCGGCTGTTTTTCTTGCTGGCGCGAACTCGCATGAGGAAGCTCCTTTACGTAATTCTCGACGACGCGGCTCGGAAGGGGCCGGTCGGCATGCTCGATTGCCGCGTCTCATGGCTGGACGGGTGGACTGAGCGGAATTACTGGTAAAGGCGCATGTCCAAGAGGCTATGGGGGCGCCAGGAGCCCGTGCAACCGAATTAACGGGCCGCCGAACCGGCGCTGATCACGAGGTCCAGGGCCGCGCGGGACTCGCGCATGGTCGTGCAGCGGCGGGTGCCGGTCGTGATCGCCACCACGGCGGTCGGGCCGGCGGCCGCCGCGCTGAGCCTGGGCGCCCTCGCGATCAGCTACGCGGCCGTTCCGCGCCGCGAGCTCGTCACCGCCGGCTAGACCAGCTGCCGTTCGAAGCCGGTCACCATGGCGAGCAGCCCCGAGTCGAACCACTGGTCGTAGAACGCGCGGGCGCTCTCGTCGTGCTGCTCGGCCGGTGGCGTGCCGACCTGGGCCAGGGCGTGGCCGAGCACGTACACGCCGACCGACTGTACGGCGGTGAGCGCGTCCCGCGCGGCGATGCCGGCCGCCTCGAAGCGCGACAGCAGCCCCGTGAGCAGCTCCAGCCCGAGGTCCACGTCGACCGGGTGGGTGGCGAGGAGCGGCACGGCGTGCGGGTGGGCCAGCAACATCCGCCGGTACGCCACCCCGAACCCCGTCAGCGCCTCCGGCCACGCCGTCTCCGGCGCGAACTCGGACACGGCCTCGGCGAAGAGCCGGTTGACCACCTCGGCCAGCAGCGCGTCCCTGTTGGGGAAGTGGCGGTAGAGCGACATCGCCGCCACGCCGAGCTGGGTGCCGAGGCGGCGCATGGTCAGCGCCTCCAGCCCATCGGCGTCCAGGACCTCGACGGCCGCGGCGACGATGCGTTCGGTGGTGAGCACGGCAGGCCGCCCGGCGCGCCTCGGCCCTGGAGTCATGGGTTCAGGGTAGCGACGAGCGTGGTCACCAGCATGATCAGGGACAGCGCGCCCACCACCATGTGCTGGACGTCCACGACCACGTCGTGCCCCTCTGCCGGGAGGATCTTCAGCGTGCGGGCGTACTCGCGCCGGTAGAGCTCGCGTTGCCCGGCGTTGCTCACCCCGAGGTACGGCAGCCACCAGTTGTACAGGTGCCCGGCGAGGATCAGGACGCAGATCCCCATGGCGGCGAGCAGCGACCAGGCCCGCCCGTAGGCGACCCCGGCGGCGACCAGGAGCGGGAACGGGTAGTTGATGGCCGCCGCCAGGGCCCGGCCGCGCACGTTCGCGCCGCTCAGGTCGTTGAGCGGGAACATCGGTAACCAGTCGGTGGCGACGAGCCAGGCGAGCCAGACGAGGGGGACGACGATCGCGACGGTGTGCACGGCGGTCTCCTCTAATTTGTGTACCTTGTAAGCTTACACAGTACACAAATTCGGGCGATCGTCACCCCCAAGCCCGCGAGGGCCGCGACGACCAGCGTGATCGACATGGGGGCGGGGAAGTAGGCGAGCTGGGCCCAGGTGACCGTGCGGCCGTTCACCAGGACCGTGACCAGGTCCGGGTACGCGGCCAGCACCGCGACCGGGATCAGCGCGGGGAGCAGCCGCACCCCGACGCGCCACCGGGGCCGCCCTGCCCGCTTCGCGGCCCAGCGCCGCGCCCGCACCGCGCCCAGGACGCCCAGACCGGCCGCGACCAGCGCGATCGCGGCCAGCACCGCCTCGAAGAGCTGCCGGTCGTTCCCCGGGCCCTGCGGGCTCCTGCCCTCGCTCAGCGCCGTCAGCCCGAGCATGATGTCGTACGTCGGGTCGTACAGCGTCGCGCTGTTGGTCATGACCGCGAAGCCGTAGCCGGTCTTGGGGGAGACGGCCTCGACGGCGTTGTAGGTGAACAGGTTCCCCGAGTGCACGAGCTGCCCGTTGTCCTCGATGCCCCACCCCATCCCGTACGGGCGCAGCTTCGTGGGCCGGTGCATGGCCTCCAGGCTCTGCCGCCCGACGGGCGGCCGGCCGTCCCCCGCCTGCGCGATCAGCCACTTGCCCATGTCGGCGGCGGTGGTGATGGCCCCGCCCGCGCCGCTGTCGTCGTGGAACCCGGCCAGCTCGGGCCGGGGCAGCCAGGCCCCGAAGAGCGAGTTGTAGCCGTCCGCGACCGGGACGACCTTGTCGGAGAAGGCGCTGGAGGTCATGCCGAGCGGCCCGAACACCCGCTCGCGCAGGTAGTCACCGAACCGCCGCCCGCTCGCCACCTCGACCAGCCGCGCGGCCAGGTCGTAGTTGACGTTGCAGTACTCCCAGCGGGTGCCGGGGTCGGCGGCGAGCCGGGAGCCGGCCAGGCGGGCCGTGTAGTCGGCCAGGGAGGTGGCGCGCTCGGTGGCGCCGATGTCCACCGTGCGGTCGGAGAGTCCGGAGGTCTGGTTCAGCAGCTGCCGCACGGTGATCCGCGCGGCCCGGGGATCGGCCATCGTGAAGCCGGGCAGCTGCGCGGCCACCGGCCCGTCCAGCTCGATCCCGCCGCGCTCCACGAGCGTCATGACGGCCATGGCGGTGAACGACTTGCTCACCGAGGCGACCCTCATGGGGGTGTCCTCGGTGACCGGGCGGCCGGCGGAGTCGTGCCCGTAGCCGGCGGCGTGCACGACCTCGCCGCCGCGCGTCACGACCACGGACACGCCCGGCACCCCGGTGGACTCCATCGCCTCGCGCAGGTAGGCGTCGACGGCGGCGGGCGTCAGCTCAGGAGCGGCCGTGGCGGGCGTGGCGGGCGTGGCGGGCGTCGCGGTGAAGGTCAGCGCGGCCGCCAGAAGGGACATGAGGGATTTCACCCGAGAAACCTAGAAAGGCGGGACCCCCTTCCGTATCGGCCGACCGTCCATGGAGACCCCTGACGAAAGTCAGGTCTCCTCCAGCCGCGTCGGCACGGCCTTCTGCACCTGCTGGAACACCACCGACGTGCGGAACCCGACGATCTCCTTGCGCTTGCTCAGCCGGTCGAGCAGGAACCCGTGCAGGTGGTCGAGGTCCTGCACGCCCACGTGCAGCAGGAAGTCGTCACCGCCCGCCAGCACGAACACGCTCATGACCTCCGGCATCTCGGCGGCCGACGTCTTGAACGCGTTGATCACCGCCCGGCTGAGTGGCCGCACCTGCACCGAGACCATCGCCTGCACGCCGCGGTTGAGCGCGGCGGGGTCGATGTCGGCGTGGTAGCCACGGATCACGCCCCGGCGGGTGAGCGCCCTGACCCGCTCCAGGCATGTCGAGGGTGCGATGCCGAGTTGCCTGGCCAGCTCGCGATTGGACTGCCGAGCATCCGTTTGGAGCAACCGCACGATCGCCGAATCAAGTTCGTCCATGCCCACAGCTTCGCATGGCATTCCGGCCGAACGTTCGATCGAGCTGGGGTGAGGCCGAATGGTTGAACTAGTTTCGAGCCCTATGAATGGACATATGGGAGCCGGTCAGGGTACGGCGCTGCTGGTCGGTGCGGTGCTGGGGCCGGGGATGCTGGTGCTGCCGCACCTGGCCGCCGCCGCGGCGGGGCCCGCCTCCGTGCTCGCCTGGGCGGGGATGCTCGCGTTGAGCGTCCCCGTCGCGCTGACCTTCGCCGCGCTCGGCGCGCGCTACCCGGGCGGCGGGGGAGTGGCCGCCGTGGTCGGCCTCGCGTTCGGCCGGCACGCCTCCGCCGTGGCGGGATGGTGGTTCTACGGCGCCGTCCCCATCGGCACGGTCGCGGGCGCGCTGGTCGGCGGCCAGTACGTCGAGGCCACCCTGGGCGTGCCCGGCACCCTGGCCGCCTGCCTGATCCTGGCGGCCGCGTTCGCGGCCAACGCCGCCGGGCTGCGCACCTCGGGACGGCTGCAGATCGCCCTGGTCATGCTGCTCGTCACGCTCCTGGCCACCGCCGTGATCACCGCCGCGCCGCACGCTGACGCGGCCAACTTCACCCCCTTCGCCCCGTACGGCGCCGCGGGCGTGGCCGGCGCGGCCGGGGTGCTCATGTTCGCCTTCGTGGGCTGGGAGGCCGCCAGCCACCTGTCGGCCGAGTTCGCCGACCGGAAGGGCCTCCTCAGGGCCACCGTGGTGGCCCTCGTGGTGATCGGGCTGCTTTACGCGGGCGTCTCCGTCACCTCGGTCGCCGTGCTCGGCGCGGACATGACCGGGGTGCCGCTCACCGCGATGCTGGAGACCGGCCTCGGCCCGGCGGCGCGGCCGGTCACGGGGGTGGTGGCGGTGCTGCTGACGTTCGGGGCGGTCAACACCTACCTGGCCGGGGCGTCCCGGCTGGGGGCGGCGCTGGCCGCGGACAAGGCGCTGCCGGGCTGGTTCGCCAGGGGCGGGCGGCCGGGCGAGACGCCGTACCGGAGCCTCGGGCTGCTGCTCGCGCTCAGCGTGCCCGTGCTGGTGTGGGCGGTGGACCTGGACATGCTCATGCGGGCCACCTCGGCGTGCCTGGCGGCGGTCACGTCGGCGGGGGTGGCCGCGGCGGTGCGGATGTTGCCGGCGGGCCGGCAGCGGGGCACGGCCGTGGTGGGGACCGGGATGTCGCTGCTCGGGCTGGCGTTCTGCGGCGCGTACCTCGTGGTCCCGGCGGTGCTGGGACTCGTGGCACTCTGCGCGCTGAACGTCAATGCTCGCCGTTCCTACAAAATCGGGCTATAAACGGGCGACAGGGCGCCGTCAGGCGGGCAGTAATCATGGGCACAGACGGCGCAACGTCGGGAGGTGCTATGACCGAGCACGCCAAGTACGCGGAGTCCAGGGAGGTCGGCGAGCAGGCGCGGGAGAAGGAGTGGACGCGCCCGAGCTTCGCCAAGCAGCTCTTCCTCGGTGACTTCCGGCTGGATCTGGTGTATCCGGCGCCCACGTTGCCCGACGAGGCGACCAAGAAGGGAGAGGAGTTCGTCAGGGCCGTACGGCGCTACCTCGACGCGCACGTCGATCCCGCCCTCATCGAACGGACCGCCCAGGTGCCGGACGACGTGGTGAAGGGGCTGGCGGCGCTCGGCGCGTTCGGGATCACGATCAAGGAGGAGTACGGCGGCCTCGGGCTCCCCTACCTGTATTACTGCCGCGCTCTCATGCTCGTCGGCTCGTACTGCCCGGCGCTGGCCACCCTGCTGTCGGCGCACCAGTCGATCGGTGTCCCGCAGCCGCTCAAGCTGTTCGGCACCGAGGAGCAGAAGCGGGAGTTCCTGCCGAGGTGCGCCGCCGGCGAGATCTCCGCGTTCCTCCTGACCGAGCCCGACGTCGGGTCCGACCCGGCCCGGCTGGCCACCACCGCCGTCCGCGACGGCGACGAGTACGTGCTCGACGGCGTCAAGCTGTGGACCACGAACGGCGTCATCGCCGACCTGCTGGTCGTCATGGCCAGGACCGGCAAGAGGATCAGCGCGTTCGTGGTCGAGGCGGACTCGCCGGGCATCACGGTCAAGCGACGCAACGAGTTCATGGGCCTGCGCGGCATCGAGAACGGCGTCACCGAGTTCTCCCAGGTCAGGGTGCCCGCCAAGAACCTCATCGGCAAGGAGGGCGACGGCCTGCGGATCGCGCTCACCACGCTCAACACTGGCCGGCTGTCTTTGCCGGCGACGTGCGCGGGCAACGCCAAGTGGGCCGTCAAGATCGCTCGCGAGTGGGGCAACGAGCGCGTGCAGTGGGGGCGCAAGGTCGGCCAGCACGAGGCCGTGGCCACGAAGGTGGCCTTCATCGCGGCCACCGCGTACGCCGTCGAGGCCGTCTGCGAGCTCACCGGCCGCCTGGCCGACGACCAGCGCAACGACATCAGGATCGAGGCGGCGCTGGCCAAGCTGTACGCCTCCGAGCTGTCGTACCAGGTGCTCGACGAGCTGGTCCAGGTGCGCGGCGGGCGCGGCTACGAGACGGCCGCGTCGCTGGCGGCGAGGGGCGAGCGCGGCGTGCCGGCCGAGCAGATGTTGCGCGACTCCCGGATCAACCGCATCTTCGAGGGCTCCTCCGAGATCATGCGCCTGGCGATCACCAGGGAGGCGGTGGACGCCCACCTGTCGGCCGCCGGCGAGCTGATCAACCCCGACGCCACCCGCCAGGAACGCGCCCAGGCGCTGCGCCGGGCCAGCCGCTTCTACGCCAAGTGGCTGCCCACGCTGGTCGCCGGCACCGGAAACCTGCCCACCGCGTACGCCGACTTCGGCCCGCTGGCCGCGCACCTGCGCTTCGTGGAGCGGACCAGCAGGAAACTGGCCAGGTCCACCTTCTACGGCATGTCCCGCTGGCAGGGCAGGCTGGAGCACAAGCAGTCGTTCCTCGGCCGGATCGTGGACATAGGGGCCGAGCTGTACGCCATGACGGCCGTCTGCCTCAAGGCGGAGGAGGACTCCAGGGATCTGGGGCGCAGGCCGTACGAGCTCGCCGACACCTACTGCCACCAGGCACGACGCCGCGTGGACGCGCTGTTCGACCGGCTCTGGGACAACAGCGACAGCCAGGATGTCCGCCTGGCCGGCTACGTCCTCGAAGGCCGCTACACCTTCGTCGAGGAGGGCATCCTCGACCCGTCGATCGAGGGCCCGTGGATCGGCGCGCCGGAGGGCGGGGAGAACGTCCGGAGGAAGATCCTCTGACGTCCGGTCTAGACCGGTTGTGCGGTCGAAGTGCCGCGAGTGTTGCAAAACCGAGACAAGCCGGTATAGACCGGCTGCTTAACTCAGGCTTACGCTGGCGCAAACGCGAGCGAGCCTGACTCGCGCGCGCCTCATCCCCCAGGGCTGGGTCCGCTGGCTGGTACGGACCAGCCCGGCCCGTCCGACGAGAAGGCGGTATCTCCAGTGAACATCAAGCTTGTGGGCGGCGCCGCTCTCGGCCTTGCCACGATGCTGGTCCTGTCCAGCTGCGGGTCGGGCGGCTCCGGCGGCGGAGGCGACACCCAGGCGTCCAGCGGCGGCCAGGTCACGCTGAAGATGGTCGCCGCCGACTACGGCGACGGCCCCGGCAAGCCGAACTCCGGTGAGACGTTCTGGAAGGGCGTCGTGGACGAGTTCCAGGCGGCCAACCCGAATATCAAGGTCGAGGTCCAGGTCATCAACTGGAACGACATCGACAAGCAGGTCGCCACCATGGTCCAGAACGGCCAGGTGCCCGACATCCTGCAGACCGGCGACTACTCCGGCTTCGTCAAGGACGGCCTGCTCCACAAGGTGGACGAGGTCCTGTCCCCGAACGTCTCCGGCGACATGCTGCAGAAGTTCGCCGAGTTCGGGAAGGTGGACGGCGCCGCGTACGGCATCCCGTTCGTCTCCTCCGCCCGCGCCCTGTTCTACAACAAGGACCTGTTCGAGAAGGCCGGCGTCGCCGAGGCGCCCAAGACGTGGGACGAGCTCAAGGCGGCCGCCGAGAAGCTGAAGGCGGCCGGCGTGACGCAGCCGTTCGGCCTGCCGCTCGGCCAGGAGGAGGCCCAGGCCGAGTCGTTCCTGTGGATGCTGGGCAACGGCGGCGGCTACAAGGACGCCTCCGGCAAGTGGGCGATCAACTCGGCCCAGAACGTGGAGACCTTCACCTACCTGAAGGGCCTGGTCGACGCCGGCCTGACCACCCCGAACCCGGGCACCAAGGACCGCAAGACGGTCTGGGAGGACTTCGGCGCCGGCAAGGTCGGCATGGTCAACGGCGGCCCCATGTCGATCCCGATCTTCGACGCGGCCGGCCTGAAGAACTACGGCGTCGTGCCCATCCCCGGCAAGGCCGGCCCGCTCGACACCACGCTCGGCGTCATGGACTGGATCATGGCGTTCAACAAGAACGGCCACGCCGCCGAGATCAAGAAGTTCTTCGACTTCTTCTACACCGGCAACGCCGCGACGAAGATCTCCGACACGTACAAGCTGCTGCCCGTCACCAACGGCGGCATCCAGAAGCTGTCGAGCGACGAGAAGCTCAAGCCGTTCCTCGACGCCCTGCCCAACGCCAGCTTCTACCCCTTCCAGGACCCCAAGTGGGCCGAAGTGAACCCGGCGATCAAGCAGACCATCGGCGGGGCCGTCAAGGAAGACCCGGCCAAGGTCCTCGGTGAGCTGCAGAAGACCGCCGAAGCGGCCGGCTGATCCAGCGGGACTCGGGTACGGCCGGCGCCCACCGGCCGTACCGTCCTGGAAAGGTATGTCATGAGAAGGTTGCGCGCCCTCGAACCCCTCGCCTGGGTCGGGCCCGCCATCGTGCTGATCGCGCTGGTCGTGCTCTGGCCCGTGGTCGAGATGATCAGGTCTTCGTTCCTGGAGATCAGCCGGCTGGGCGTGGTGCGCGGATACAACGGGTTCGCGAACTACGAGAAGCTCTTCGCCGAGCAGGACTTCGCCGACGTCATGGTCCGCAGCGTGATCTGGGTGGTCGCGGTCGTCGCGCTCACCGTGCTGATCTCGCTGGCCCTGGCCCAGCTGTTCAACCAGCGCTTCCCGCTGCGCAAGGTGGCCCGGTGGGCGCTGATCGCGCCGTGGGCCGCCTCGGTGCTGATGACGGCGATCATCTTCAAGTGGATGCTCGACCCCGAGGTCGGCGTGATCAACCAGATCCGGCTGAAGCTCGGGCTGATCGACGCGATGGGCGGGGCCGCCGCCGACCAGCTCGGTGACGCCTCCACCGCCATGCCGTGGCTGGTGTTCGTCGCGGTGTTCGTGTCGGTGCCGTTCACGACGTACGCGCTGCTGGCCGGGCTGGCCACGATCCCGTCCGACGTGTACGAGGCCGCCAGGATGGACGGGGCCGGACGGCTGCGGACGTACTGGTCGATCACGCTGCCGCTGCTGCGCCCCGCGCTCACCGTGGCGGCCCTGATCAACGTCATGAACGTCTTCAACAGCTTCCCCATCATCTGGGCGATGACCCACGGCCAGCCGGGCTACTCGACGGCCACCTCGACGATCCTCATGTACATCCTCAAGGGCTCCGACATCGGCGAATCGGCCGCCATGTCCGTCGTGAACTTCGGCATGGTGATCGTGCTCACCCTGGTCTTCCTCAAGGTGTCGCGGTGGAACAAGGAGGTGGCGTGATGGCCGTCAAGACGATGCCACCGCAGGTCAAGCCGCACCATCACGCCCGGCAGCGGCGCGGTGCCGCCGCGCGCGCGATGCCGAGGCTCAAGACCGTCCTCATCGCCGCCAGCGCGTACGTCATCGCGTTCCTCTTCCTGTTCCCGTACGTGGTCATGCTGCTGACCTCGCTGCGCTCCCAGGACTCGCTGCGCGACGTGACGTTCTGGCCCGAGGAGTGGGTCTGGTCGAACCTGGCCAACTTCTGGGGCAGCGGCCTGGCCGGGAACCTGTGGGTGACGATCAAGGTGGCGGCGGGCTCGACGGTGCTCGTGCTGCTGGTGGCGCTGCCCGCGGCGTACTACTCGGCCCGGCACAACTTCAGGGGCCGCACCGCGTTCCTGATCCTCGTGCTGATCACCCAGATGTTCCAGCCCACGGCCATGGTGGTCGGCATCTACCGCGAGTTCTTCCAGTTCGGGCTGGTGGACTCGATCTGGGCGCTGATCCTGGTCAACGGCGGGTTCAACCTGGCGTTCGCGGTGTGGATCCTGAACGCGTACTTCTCGTCGATCCCGCGCGAGCTGGAGGAGGCGGCGTTCATCGACGGGAACGGGCGCTTCGGCGCGCTGTTCCGGATCACGCTGCCGCTGGCCATGCCCGGCGTCATCACCGCACTGATCTTCACGTTCATCGCCGCCTGGAACGAGTTCGTGGTCGCGCTGACCCTGACCACGACGACGGAGAACCAGCCGCTCCCGGTGGCACTCAACTCGTTCATCGGGCAGTACCAGGTGGACTGGCAGAACCTGTTCGCCGGTTCGGTGATCGCCACCATCCCGGTGATCATCCTGTTCGCCCTGATCGAGCGGAAGGTGGTCGGCGGCCTGACCGCCGGCTCCATCAAGTAGCCCGCCGGGGGCCGCCCCGCCAACCCTTGGGGCGGCCCCCGGGCGCGTTACCGCTGCTTCGGGACCCGGGCCACGCAGAACACGGTCTGGCCGAACGGCGGCCGGACGAACCGCTCGATGAGCCGCGTCAGCGGCACCACCGTACGGTCGTAGATCTTGACCAGCCTCGGGTCCGGGTAGCCCACGCCGCCCCTGCGCACGGCCGCCCACCAGGCGATGCCGCCCAGGAAGTTGATCGGCTTGAGCACCTCGACGTCGAGCCCGGCCTTGGCCACCGCGGTGCCCAGCGTCTTGGGCGTGTAGCGCTGGACGTGACCCACCTTGCGGTCGAAGTCCCCATAAAGCTGCATGTAGCCGGGCACCCAGATGATGATCCGCCCGCCCGGCAGCGTGACGCGCGCCAGCGAGCGCAGGGCCTCGGCGTCGTCCTCGATGTGCTCCAGGACGTTCATCATGACGACGGTGTCGACCTTGTCCTCGAGCGGGATGTTCGTCGGCAGCCCGAACTGCAGGACGCTGATGTCGTCGCGGTCGGCGAAGCGCTTCTCCAGCTGCTCGACGCAGTAGGGGTCGAAGTCGCTCACGACCAGCCGGTCGAGGCGCGGCAGGAACTGCTCGGCGAAGTGGCCCAGCCCCGAGCCGATCTCCAGCATCGAGCGGCCGACATGCGGGGCGACCATGTCGAACTCGTACTGCCGGTAGTTCTTGGCCTCGTCCCCACCCAGGTGGTTCTCCAGGGCCTCGTCACCGGCCGCCGGTTGCACTACACGGTCATACCCAGAAGACATAATCCCGTTCCTTCAAGGGGCTCATGGATTGCCCGAGTCTAATGCCCCGGCCGGTCATGAAGATGACACGATCAGCGAAACACCCTTCCCCGGAAAGCCCCGGATGGGATGGAATCTGACTCGTCATGGACGACGACGAGGCGATCGGCCGCTCGCTCGACGGTGACCTGGCCGCCTACGAGGTGCTGGTCGCCCGCTACAGCGCGCTCGCCCACCGTACCGCCGCCATGCTGGGGGCGGGGAACGAGGCCGAGGACGTGGTGCAGGAGGCGTTCGTCAAGGCCTTCCGCCACCTGTCGAGCTTCCGCCGCAAATCGTCCTTCCGGCCGTGGCTGCTGCGCATCGTCGCCAACGAGACCCACAACCTGACCCGGTCGCGGGGGCGCAGGTCCGAGCTCACGCTGCGCCTGGGCGCCATCGCCGACACGCGGGCCCCGGACGACCCGGAGGGCGCCGCCGTCGCCACCGACCGGCGCTCGCGCCTGCTGGCGGCCGTACGCGGGCTGCCCGAGCGGGAACGCCAGGCGGTCGTCTGCCGGTACTTCTTACAACTGAGCGAAGCGGAAACCGCGCAGGTGCTCGACTGGCCCGTCGGGACCGTCAAGTCCAGCACCCATCGGGGGCTGGCCCGGCTGAGGGAGGAGGTGGGCAATGAACTCGCGTGAGCCCTTCGACGACCTCGAGGCCGAACTCCTGGCACTCGGCGACCTCCTCGACGTCCCCACCCCACCCCCTGCCGACGTCGCCGCCACCGTCCGCGCCCGCCTCGAAGCCGCCGCCCCCAATCCGGCCCCGGATCCAGCGCATTACCCGACGCCCGATCCGACGCCCGATCCGACGCCCGATCCGACGCCCGATCCGACGCCCGATCCGGCGCACGGTCCGGTCACCGGGCCCGTTCGCCCGCCCTCGCGCCGCGACTCCCGGGCGCCGGGAAGGCGGGACGGGCGGCGGCGCCGGACCCGGTGGGCGATCGTGGCGGCCGTGGTCGTGGCCGTGGTCACCGTGACCGCCGCCACCCCCCAGGGCCGCGCCGCCGTGGCGCAGATCCTGCGGTTCGCCGGGGTCGAGCTCAGGATCGGCGACGAGACACCCCCGCCGATCACCACCCCGACCCCCATCCCGGGCGAGCACCCCGTGACGCTGGACGACCTGCCGAACGAGGTGAGGTTCCAGGTGCGGATCCCGTCCGCCCTGGGCGACCCGCAACGCGTCACGGTCGCCGACCGCGGCCGGGTGGTGTCGATGTTCTGGCCGGGCGGCATCAGGCTCGACCAGTTCGACGGCGCCGTACGGCCGTTCTTCTTCAAGAAGCTCGGCCCGCCCTTCCCCGGCCACACGCTGGTGAACGGCGACGACGCCTGGTGGATCCCGGGGGCGCACCCGCTCGGCTACATCCCCCGCCAGGACGGTACGGAGGTCCCCCTGCGCCAGGCCGCCCCCACGCTCATCTGGCAGCAGGGCACGCTCAACTACCGCCTGGAAGGCGCGGGCTCCGTGCGGGAGGCCGTCCGGGTGGCCGAGTCACTCCGGTGAGCTCGTGAGCCAGTCGTCCACGCCCTTGAGCAGATCCTTCCGCACCGACTCCGGGGCCGTGGACGACCGTACGGACTGCCGGGCCAGCTCGGCCACCTCCGCGTCGCTGAACCCGTAGCACTCCCGGGCCAGCTCGTACTGCCGCAGCAGCCGGGTGCCGAACAACAACGGGTCGTCGGCCCCCAGCGCGATCGGCACCCCCGCGTCGAACAACCTGCGCACCGGCACGTCCGCCGCCCGCTCGGCCACCCCCAGGCCCACGTTCGAGGTGGGACAGATCTCGCAGCAGACCTGCCGGTCGGCCAGCCGCTGCATCAGCCAGGCGTCCTCCGCCGCGCGCACCCCGTGCCCCACCCGGTCGGCCCCCAGGTCGTCCACGCACTGCGCCACGCTGCGCGGGCCCAGCAACTCGCCCCCGTGCGGCACGGACAGCAGCCCGCCCCGCTTGGCGATCCGGAAGGCCCGCTCGAAGTCCCTGGCCGCGCCGCGCCGCTCGTCGTTGGACAGCCCGAAGCCGACCACGCCCTTGCCGGCGTACTGGGTGGCGAGCCTGGCCAGCGTGTTCGCGTCGAGCGGATGGCGGGTCCTGTTGGCCGCCACGACCACGGCGATGCCGACCCCGGCGTGCCGGGCGGCCTGGTCCACCGCGTCGAGGACCAGCTCCAGCGTGGCCGTCAGCCCGCCGAAGCGCTGCGCGTACCCCGAGGGGTCCACCTGGATCTCCAGCCACCGCGACCCGGCCGCGACCTCGTCCTCCGCGGTCTCGCGCATGAGCCGGTAGACGTATTCGGGGCGGGTCAGCACGGACCTGGCGATGTCGTACAGCCGCTGGAACCTGAACCAGCCACGCTCGTCGGTGGCCCGCAACTTGGGCGGCCAGTCCTCTTCCAGCGCGTCGGGCAGGTGCAGCCCTTGTTCCCTGGCCAGCTCGATCAGTGTCGCGTGCCGCATCGAGCCGGTGAAGTGCAGGTGAAGATGGGCCTTGGGAAGCGCGTGTAGAGGCCGTGGCATTCGCATATCTTGCCACTCAACCTCCGGGCGGGTTCCCGCGTCGTCGACGCGGCGATCCGTGACAAGATCGCGGAAGGCGTCCGTCCGGCCGAGTGAAAGTCGCGGTACGGACGAGGCCGGATGGGGGATCAAGGATGCATGATCCCTGAGGGGTACGAGATCGGCCAGGGATGGCGCGCGGCGCTCGCGGGGCTCGCGTTCGGATTGACGGCCCTCATCATCTACGCGCTCTTCTCGTCCGGGTTCGGGCGTCCGCCGCGCCACACGGGGGCGGCGCCCCCGCCCGTGCCGGTCGCCAGCCCGCCGGCCGTCGCCGTGGCCGCCGTCGCCACGCTCGCGGTGATCTCCGACGACCTCTGGCTCACGTACCTGCCCGACGGCCTCGACCGCGGCGGCGGGGGAGCCATCGAGCGTCGCCCCGGGGTCGAGGGCGGCTGGGCCTGGTTCGGCTCGGCGGACAGATTTGTCGAAGCCCAGGTGGAGCACGGTACGGTGGCCGCTGACTGGGACGGCTACCGCAAGCGGGCCACCCTGCTGAACGCCCGCGCCACCACTGTGCGCGGCAGGCCCGCCGTGGTCGGGAGACATCCGGGCGGCGGAAGGGCGATCGTCTGGCTAGAACGCGCCGGGACCGGCGCGTGGATCAGGGTCAGCGATTCGCTCGGCGGGGAACTCGTGGCAATTGCCGCCTCCGTCAAGAATCGTGTAGGAGACTGAGAGCCTTTTCCCTGGTTATCCGCACATGTCAAGGGGAGGGTCGATGCGGCGGCTGGCAGCGGTGCTCCTCGTGTGCACGCTCACGGCGTGCGGCGGTGGTGGCGAAGCCCTGCCGTCCACGGCCACCCCGCCGCCCAAACCGGTCGTCACCCGCAAGAGCACGGCCCCGCTGTCCTGCGGCGGCACCAAGGTGCTGGTGCCGGCCACGCTGCCCGGCCTCGACCGCGAGGGTTCGTTCGCCCGGCTCGACTCGCTCCGGCGGCCGCTCAAGGTCAGGGGACGGATCTGGGGCGACAACGACGAGCGCCTGTACGTCGGCGTCGTGTGCGGCGTGCGCACGGCCGACCAGTTCGTCACGCTGGTGGCCAGGTCGACGCTGACCGTGTACGAGGGCAAGCCGGCGCTGCACTGGACCACGCGTACGGGCGTGCGCAACTTCATGTGGCTGGAGCGGCCGGGCACCGCCGTCTACGTCGCCGCGACCCCCGGCCTCACCACCGAGATCAGGCAGATCGCGGACGGCATCACCTTGGGCTGAGCCCTGACCCCGCTGTCAGCGGGCCTCGGAGAGCAGCTTGCCCAGCCGGCTGACGCCCTCCGCCAGGTCCTCGTCACCCAGCGCGTAGGACAGCCGGAAGTAGCCCGCCGTGCCGAAGGCCTCGCCCGGCACCACCGCGACCTCGGCCTCCTCCAGGATCAGCTCCGCCAGCTCACTGGACGACCGAGGCCGCCTGCCGCGCAGCTCCTTGCCGATCAGCTCCTTGACCGTCGGGTACGCGTAGAACGCCCCCTTCGGCTCGGGGCAGAACACGCCCGGGATCTCGTTGAGCATCCGGACCATCGTCTGCCTGCGCCGGTCGAACGCCGTGCGCATCTCCGCCGCCGCCGACAGGTCGCCGGACACCGCCGCCAGCGCCGCCATCTGGGCCACGTTGGAGACGTTGGAGGTGGCGTGGGACTGCAGGTTGGTCGCGGCCTTCACCACGTCGGCCGGGCCGATCAGCCAGCCCACGCGCCAGCCGGTCATCGCGTAGGTCTTGGCCACGCCGTTGAGGATGACGACCCGGTCGCCCAGCTCGGGGACGGCCGTGGCGATGCTGGTGAACTCGGCGCCGGCGTACACCAGGTGCTCGTAGATCTCGTCGGTGACCACCCAGAGGCCGTGCTCGGCCGCCCAGCGGCCGATCGCCACCGTCTCGTCACGGGAGTAGACGGCGCCCGTCGGGTTGGACGGCGAGACGAACAGCAGCACCTTCGTCCGCTCGGTGCGCGCGGCCTCGAGCTGCTCGACGCTCGCCAGGTAGCCGGTGGACTCGTCGGTCACGACGTCGACCTGCACGCCGCCGGCCAGCTTGATCGCCTCGGGGTAGGTCGTCCAGTAGGGGGCCACGACCAGGACCTCGTCGCCCGGGTCGAGCAGCGTCGCGAACGCCTCGTAGACCGCCTGCTTGCCGCCGTTGGTGACCAGCACCTGCGACGCCTCGGCCGCGTAGCCGGAGTCGCGCCGGGTCTTGGCCGCGATCGCCTGCTTGAGCTCGGGGAGACCGCCGGCCGGCGTGTACTTGTGGAAGCGGGGGTCGCGGGCGGCCTCGATCGCGGCCTCGACGATGTAGCCCGGCGTCGGGAAGTCGGGCTCTCCCGCGCCGAAGCCGATGACGGGGCGTCCGGCCGCCTTCATCGCCTTCGCCTTGGCGTCCACGGCGAGCGTGGCGGACTCGGAAATCGCGGAAATTCTGGCGGAGATGCGGGGTCGAGTGGACATGTGTCCATGCTCCCATGTGACTCCCACGCGGTCATGACCTGGGCGATCAGGTTTTGGTTCGACGTACCGGGCAATCCCCCGTATGCTTTCGCCTGGTCCTTCCGCCGCATGTCGGCGAGCGGTTCGGTCCAGGCAGTGAGTCGATCAGGGTAGTCTGGTCAACGACATAGGGCACTGGCGCAATTGGTAGCGCACCGGTCTCCAAAACCGGCGGTTGGGGGTTCGAGTCCCTCGTGCCCTGCGAGTGCGGTCCGCGCAATACTAGGCGTGTAAGCGCGCCGCAAGACTGCGTTGGATACGACGGATCAGGTGAGGACTGTGGCGATCGACACGCGCGGCGAGACCGCAGACAAGCCTAGTGGCGAGAAGAAGACGCGTACGTCTCCTGCCCTCTTCTACCGGCAGGTCGTCAACGAGCTTCGTAAGGTCATCTGGCCGACACGCAAGGATCTCATCACCTACACCACGGTCGTTCTGATATTCGTTCTGATCATGGTTGCTATCGTGTACGGGCTCGACAGTGCCCTGGGATGGGTGGTCCTCCGCGTCTTCGGCGGATCCTGACCGAGACACCGCCGGGATCGCCTGACGGAGTCGCCATTCGATACCACGAAAGAGGAAGAGTCACCGTGTCCGAGTCTTCAGTTCCGGCGGACGAGTCCCGCGACGAGTGGGGCGACGAGCTGGAAGAGGCCACCGAGGAGTCCGCCGAGGCGGCTCTCGAGGAGGCCGAGGTCGAGGAGAGCGACGAGGTGGCCGATGTCGAGGCCGCTGCCGTCGAGGACGGTTCGGTTCTTCCCGACGTCGACCCCGTCGAGGAGTTCAAGAGCTCGCTGCGCGGCCTTCCCGGCGAGTGGTACGTCATCCACTCCTACGCCGGTTACGAGAACCGCGTGAAGTCCAACATCGAGAGCCGCAACGTGTCGCTCAACATGGAGGACTACATCTACCAGGTCGAGGTGCCGACGCACACCGTCCAGGAGTTCAAGAGCGGCAAGAAGGTGCCGGTCAAGGAGCGTGTGCTGCCCGGCTACGTGCTGGTGCGCATGGAGCTGACCGACGAGTCCTGGGCCGCCGTGCGCAACACGCCCGGCGTGACCGGCTTCGTGGGCCTGTCCAACAAGCCGAGCCCGCTCAGCCTCGACGAGGTCGCCAAGCTGCTGGCGCCGGAGCCGACCGAGGAGACCAAGAAGGCCACGGCCAAGACGGCCACCGGCCCGACGGTCGAGTTCGAGATCGGCGAGTCCGTCACGGTCATGGACGGCCCGTTCGCCACGCTGCCCGCCTCGGTGAGCGAGATCAGCCCCGAGTCGCAGAAGCTCAAGGTGCTCGTGTCGATCTTCGGCCGCGAGACTCCGGTGGAGCTCTCGTTCAACCAGGTCTCGAAGATCTAAGACGATCACATACACTTAGACGTTCGGCTGGCCGCCTTGCGCGAAGGGCGGCCTTCCGACATGTCAGGGCCGCATCCGCGGACCTGACGGCACCGCAATCAGGACCCGGAGAAGGACAAATGCCTCCGAAGAAGAAAATCGCCGCACTGGTGAAGGTCCAGCTTCCCGCTGGCCAGGCCACTCCGGCGCCGCCGGTGGGTACCGCCCTCGGTCCCCACGGCGTCAACATCATGGACTTCGTCAAGCAGTACAACGCTGCGACGGAGTCCCAGCGGGGCAACATCATCCCCGTTGAGATCACCATTTTCGAAGACCGCAGCTTCACCTTCATCACGAAGACGCCGCCGGCGCCCGAGCTGATCAAGAAGGCCCTGGGTCTCGACAAGGGCAGTGCGGTCCCGCACCGCGACAAGGTGGGCAAGCTCAGCCGCGAGCAGCTGCGCAGCATCGCCGAGACGAAGATGCCCGACCTCAACGCCAACGACATCGAGGCGGCCGAGAAGATCATCGCCGGCACCGCCCGGTCGATGGGCATCACCGTCGCCGAGTAAGACCTTTCCCAGAAGTCGTGGGAGGGCCGTCCTCGAGACGGGCCCGCACACCACAAGGAGTCAAGAAATGCAGCGCAGCAAGGCGCACAAAGACGCCGCCGCCAAAGTAGACCGCGACAAGCTCTACACGCCCGTCGAGGCGGCGAAGCTGGCCAAGGAGACGTCGACCACCAAGTTCGACGCCACCGTGGAGGTCGCCCTCCGGCTCGGCGTCGACCCTCGCAAGGCCGACCAGATCGTGCGCGGCACGGTCAACCTCCCGCACGGCACCGGTAAGACCGCCCGGGTCCTGGTCTTCGCGACCGGTGACCGTGCCGAGGCGGCCCGCGAGGCGGGCGCCGACATCGTCGGCGCCGACGAGCTGATCGACGAGATCGCCAAGGGCAACCGGCTCAACGAGTTCGACGCCGTGGTGGCCACGCCCGACCTGATGGGCAAGGTCGGCCGGCTCGGCCGCGTGCTCGGTCCCCGTGGCCTCATGCCCAACCCGAAGACCGGCACCGTGACGCCCGACGTCGCCAAGGCCGTGACGGAGATCAAGGGCGGCAAGATCGAGTTCCGTACGGACCGGCAGGCCAACCTGCACTTCATCATCGGCAAGACGTCGTTCGGCGAGCGCCAGCTCATCGAGAACTACGCCGCCGCCCTGGACGAGGTGCTGCGTCTCAAGCCGTCGGCCGCCAAGGGCCGCTACCTGAAGAAGGTCACCTTCTCCACGACGATGGGCCCGGGCGTCCCGGTCGACCCCAACGTCACCCGCGGCCTCACGGCCGAGCTGGAGGGCTGAGCTTCCTCGGAAGCCTTCCGCGCCCCTGCCCGTTCACCGGGCAGGGGCGCTTTGGCTTTCCGGTACGTCTCCACCTGCTCCATGCGCCCCACCTGCCTCCACGATTTCCGCGCGCGCCTGCGGGTCGCGTGGGTGTCCCGGTCGTTGGGGCGGGTAACGCATTGTCCGCGTGCTCAGCGTGTGCCTGAGCGCCCGTGTGGCCGTCACCCGGTGCCGCCCATTCGCCGGCCTGCCCAGGCCTCTGCCGCGCCCTCAGGGCCGCCCAGCCACGCGTCCGCCGCGCCTGCGGTGCCCGCGTTAGCCCGGCCGCTCGTCCCGTCCACGGGTGTGGCGTCGGAGACCGTCCCAGCCTGCCGGTCCGTCGTACCGCGCCGCGGTCGCGCGTCCGCCGGATCGGGAACCGCGTGCCGACCGCCGTACCGGACCGCATGGCGACCCGCATGCCCGCGCCCGCATGCCGCCCCAGCCCTGGACCGAACCCCACCCCGAGCCGGTTCGGGGCCTTGGGTGGGGGCAGGGACAGGGGGCAGCGCCGATGGTTGTGTGGGAATTGTGCATGGGGTGTGAGGGTTAACCCTGGGTTTTCCCCTATTTATGAGGGGAAGACGCCACAGCGCGGATACCTAAAAGTAGGGTCAAGACATGCTGAAGCGCACGATAAGTATGGCCGCGGCCGGTGCCGCGCTCGTTGTGGCGGCGGTCGCCGGTTGCGGATCGAACGCCCAGCCCATCCAGGTCAACCTGGCCGCCTCCGAAGTACTCGCGCAGGCCGCGCAGAAGACCGCGGAGGTCACCAGCTACACGGTGGACGCCGTGGTGAACGTGACGCACCCGCAAGAGGGCGCCGGCAAGGTGCAGGGTCGCATGCTCTACCAGAGCAAGCCCCAGCTCGCCGCCGACGTCACGCTCGACACCGTCGACATGGGCGGGCGCAGCCTGCCGGGTGGCGTACGTGCCGTGCTGCAGGGCGACACCGTCTACGTGAAGGTGGAGGCCCTCAAGGAGCTCATGGGCGCCACCAAGCCGTGGATGAAGTTCACGCTGAGCGAGATGGGCGACTCCGCGCAGGTGGACCAGTACCTCGGCCAGATCCAGCAGTTCGATCTCGGCAACATGACCAAGCTGGTCACGGCCTCGCAGGACGTGAAGTCCGTCGGCAACGAGAGTGTCAACGGCGAGGACACGACTCACTACAGCGGCACCTTCCCCGTGGAGGCGGCCGTGCAGCAGTTGCCCGCCGACAAGCAGGAGCAGGCGCGCCAGGGCCTGGCTGAGCTGAAGGACGTCAAGTTCGACATCTGGGTGGCCGCCGACGGGCTGCCGCGCAAGCTCGCGCTGAACGGCTCCAAGGAGGGCGCCACGCTCGACGCCACCCTGTTCTTCAAGGACTTCAACGAGGCCGTCAACATCCAGGCCCCGCCCGCTGACCAGGTGGGAGAGCTGCCCAAGGGCACGACCAACTGAGAACGATTTGGAAACTCGGCGGCCAGGACGTAGTCTGGTCGTTGCCAAAGACCGCCGGTCGTCGTCAGGTGCCTCAAAGCCTGGCGACCGAAGGTTCCACGTCAAGTGGACGGCCCGCGCAGGTGTGATGCGAGTTTCCCACATGGTTTGATCCGTGTGTGCGAGCCCCGTGCGCCCTGCGCTCGGGGCTGTTCTCATTTCTGGGGCCCTTCGCCGGTGGCACATCTGGAAGGAGGCCCATGGCGAGGGCGGATAAGGCGACAGCGGTTGCCGAGCTCAAGCGTGAGTTCGAAGGCAGCGCCGCCGCCGTTCTGACCGAGTACCGCGGTCTCACCGTTGCGCAGCTCAAGGAGCTGCGTGTCTCTCTCGGTGGGAATGCGAAGTTCGCCGTGGCGAAGAACACCCTGACCAAGATCGCGGCCAACGAGGCCGGTCTTGCGGGCCTCGACAGCCTGCTCGCCGGTCCGACCGCGATCGCCTTCGTCAACGGAGACGTTGTCGAGGCGGCCAAGGGTCTGCGTGACTTCGCCAAGGCCAATCCCCTTCTGGTGATCAAGGGCGGCGTCCTCGACGGCAAGACGCTCGACGCCTCCGAGATCACCAAGCTCGCCGACCTCGAGTCCCGCGAGGTCCTCCTCGCGAAGCTTGCCGGTGCCATGAAGGCGAAGCAGAGCGCTGCCGCAGCGATGTTCGCCGCTCTGCCCACGCAGATGGCTCAGCTGGCCGACGCCCTGCGCGCCAAGCGCGACGAGGCTGGCGAGTAACACGGGGGTTGCCGCAACTACCGCGGTCCCGTTCCTAGTTTTCAGCAAGTCCTAAACGTAAGGAAACCATCATGGCGAAGCTCAGCACCGACGAGCTGCTCGACGCGTTCAAGGAGATGACCCTCCTCGAGCTGTCCGAGTTCGTGAAGCAGTTCGAAGAGGTCTTCGACGTCAAGGCCGCCGCCCCCGTCGCGGTTGCCGCCGCCCCCGCCGCCGCTGGTGGTGGCGAGGCCGCCGCCGTTGAGGAGCAGGACGAGTTCGACGTCATCCTCGAGGCCGCCGGCGACAAGAAGATCCAGGTCATCAAGGAGATCCGCGCCCTCACGTCCCTGGGCCTCAAGGAGGCCAAGGACCTGGTGGACGGCGCTCCCAAGCCGGTCTTCGACGGCAAGGTCAACAAGGAGCAGGCGGAGAAGGCCAAGGCTGCCCTCGAGGGCGCCGGCGCCACCGTGACCGTGAAGTAACTTCCCCTTCGCTTCACGCAAGAGCTCTTCGGAAAGAGGCGGATACACCCTGGTGCCGGGTGTGCCCGCCTCTTTTCGCGTTCCGGGGCCATGGGCGGCCGAGCGCCGGTGCCGGTGGCTCGGAGTTTCTCACGCTCGTCTCATCGGGTCGCCAATCGGCGTGCCCAGCGGACCGATCCCGTACGCGCCGCGCTGTGGGTGGGGGAGCCGGTTGGTCGTGACGGGGCTGGTCTTCGGCCTGATGCGGGGGATCTACCACGCCTACTACACCGTGGCCCTGGCCCCGGCCATCGCGGCGCTGGTGGGCATGGGCGCGGCGGTGCTCCGGGAGCGGCGGGCGGCACAGGCTGTCGGCCGTGGTCGTGGCGAGCATGGCCGTGTGGTCCTGCGCGTTGTTGTCGCGCAGCGCCGACTGGAACCCGTGGCTGGGTGCGGCCGTGCTGGGGGCCGCGCCGGCGATGCTCCTCACCCGGCGGGTGCCCGCCGTGGTGGCGGTCGCCCTGGTCGTGTGCCTGGCGGGACCGGCGGCGTACGCCGTGGACACGGCGTAGTCGCCGCCCACGGGGGCCATCCCGACTGCTGGGCCCTCCACCGGTGGGAGTTCGGGAGGCCGTCCGGTGGAGGGTTCCTGGTGGGCCAGCTCGGGACAGGCGGCCCGCACCGGGATGGGAGGCGCCTGGCAGAGCGCGGGCGGCAGCGACGACGCGGCCGAGATCGCTGCCTGGGTGCAGGAGACGTTCACCGCCACCACGGTCGGCGGCACCACGGTCTTCGATCTCATCCGGTCCTGAGCGGGGCACTCCTCGGGAAGCGGGACAATCGCCGAATGATCGACTCCACCCCCCACGCCGTCCGCTTATGGATCGCCCCCCGGTCCGCGCGGTTATTCGCCATCGTCGTCGACCTCCTCGTGTGCGGGCTGCTCGCGTGGCCCATCGAGCAGGCGGTGGAGGCGGTGACGAAAGACGCGGACGACCTGGTCTTCCTGATCCTCAACTTCCTCTACTTCTGGCTGCTGCACGCCCGCTACGGGCAGACGATCGGCAAACGGCTGTTCAGGATCATGGTGGTCGCGCCGGCCACGGGACGCCCGCCGTCGCTGCGGGCGTCCGCCATCCGTGCCGGCTTCTTCGTCTTCGTCCCGATGATCCCGGTGGTGGGCTGGTTCGTCGGGCTGCTCGACGGCCAGCACCTGTTCTGGGACCACAAGAGGCGGTGTTACCACGACCTCTGCGCGAACACCGTCGTCGTGAACGTGCCCGAGAAGCCGGGCGCCTAGCCCGCCCGCACCTCGGCGACGGCTCTGGTGTCCATGTAGTCCCGGTTGTGGATGATCCGGCCGTCTCTGATCCGGAGCACGGCGAGGCTGGGGACGGTGATCCGCCGGTCGCCCACCGCGACGATCGTGTCCTGCTCCACCACCACGACCTCGGGGTCCTCCGTCCGGTGCAGCGCCAGCCGGCGTACCTCCTCGACCTCGAACGGGGTCGCGCCCCACATCTTGCGGTACCCCGCGCGGACCTCCTCCTTCCCCTGGTACGCAGGCAGCCCCCCGAACGGGAACTCGTGCAGCCCGTCCTCCGCGTAGAGCTCGGCCAGCTCGTCGGGCGACTTGTGGACCATGGCCGCGTGGTAGCCCGAGACGATCTCTTCGATGGACATGAAACGTCCCCTCATTTCACTCAACGAGTGTTGACTCAACGAGCGTAGAGCGAAACCGGCGAGTCGGTCAACGCATGTAGAGTCGGCTCGTGGCTGACAAGGTGCTTCCGCGGGCCGAGAGGCGGCGCAGGACCGAGGGGAGGATCCTCGACGCGGCCAGGTCGCTCTTCGCCGACGTGGGATACGAGCGCGCCACCATCAGGGGCATCGCCAAGGCGGCCGGGGTCGACCCGGCCCTCGTGATGCAGTACTTCGGGAGCAAGCAGGAGCTGTTCCAGCAGGCCGTACGCGTGACGCTGCCCTCCGGCGGGGAACTGGACCCGGACGAGGTGGTCGAGCACCTGCTCGGCACGCTCACCGTGAAGATGGGCGAGCTGCCGCAGAGCTCGCTGGCCATGATGCGCTCGATGCTCACCCACCCCGAGGCCGCGACGTCGGCCCGGCTGGTGCTGGGCAAGCAGATCGACCGGCTCGCCGAGACGTTGCCCGGCGACGACGCGCGGTTGCGCGCGGCGCTGATGACGCTGGTCATGCTCGGCGTGACCGTGGGCCACCAGCTCCTGGAGCTCGACGAGCTCCGCGGGGTGCCGCAGGAGGAGCTCGCCCGCCTGCTCCGCCCCAGCCTCCGCGCCCTTACTGGACAGTAAGTCTCATAACCGCCCGGTAACAAGGTCCGGGATCCGGTTCCCATTCGCCGGTACGTCGTTACGGTGAGGGCAATGTCGAAGTAAAGTTTGCGGCACGTTATCCCCTGAGTACTCCCTGCGATCGGGAAGGTGGCCAGTGGGCGTCGAAGTCGTGGTCGACGGGTTGACCAAGTCGTTCGGTCGGCAGGTCATCTGGGAGGACGTCTCGCTCACGCTCCCCGCGGGGGAGATCTCGGTGCTGCTCGGCCCCTCGGGCACCGGCAAGTCGGTCTTCCTCAAGACCCTGGTGGGCCTGCTCAGGCCCGACCGCGGGCACATCTGGATCGACGGCTACGACCTGGCCAACTGCAGCGAGAGCAAGCTCTACGAGCTGCGCCGCCTCTTCGGCGTGCTGTTCCAGGACGGCGCCCTGTTCGGCTCGCTCAACCTGTTCGACAACATCGCCTTCCCGCTGCGCGAGCACACCAGGAAGAGCGAGACCCAGATCCGCCAGATCGTCATGGAGAAGATGGAGCTCGTCGGCCTGCTGGGCGCCGAGACCAAGCTGCCGGGGGAGATCTCCGGCGGCATGCGCAAGCGGGCCGGACTGGCCAGGGCGCTGGTGCTGGACCCGGAGATCATCCTGTTCGACGAGCCCGACTCCGGTCTCGACCCGGTCCGCACCGCGCTGCTCAACCAGCTCATCGTCGATCTCAACACCGAGATCGAGGCGACGTTCCTGATCGTGACGCACGACATCAACACCGCCCGCACGGTGCCCGACAGCATCGGGATGTTGTTCCGGCGGGAGCTGGTGATGTTCGGCCCGCGTGAGATGTTGCTGTCGAGCGACGAGCCGGCGGTGCGGCAGTTCCTGAACGCCAGGAAACACGGCCCCATCGGCATGTCGGAGGAGAAGGACGTCTCCGAGCTGGAGGCCGAGGCGCAGATGGGGCACGACCCCGGGGCGCTGCCGCCGATCCCGCCGCAGCTCATGCCGACCGGCAACCGGATGCGCCGCACCCAGCAGCCGCCGGGCACCTGGCTGGCGGCCAACGGGGTGATCCCGCCGCAGGGGTCCTTCGTGGACGAGCGCGGCCGCAACTGGCTGGAGGAATATCCCCGCCTGGTCAACGCCCACCTCCACGGCATCGCCTAGCAGCCGGTGGAAGCGGGCCGGGCCCCTCTCGCGCGCCACTGGCCGAGCTGGAGAAGGCGTCCGGAGCCAACGGGGTGCGGCCGGCCGAGGTGAGCGGCGCGCTGCTCGGAAAGGCCGAGGAGGTGCTTCCCGAGACCGTGGCGGTCTGAGTCAGGGGAAGGCCGTGCTGGGCGCTCAGCGGGCCTCTGAGGGCCATCTGAAGGCATTTGCGGGAGATCTGGCTGCCTTGACCGATTCCTTCCGGAAGGGTTCCCGCGGCCTGTCGGACGTCCTCGCCCGCACCCGCGACCGCAACCGGCCGCCGCGGGTACGAGCGCGTACGCAGGCGCCACCCGCAGGACATGACCCCCGGCGCCCCGGCCTGCTGCGGGGAGCCTCGCGACGGCGGGACCGGAGTGAGTGCGGCCCGCAACCGCGCCGCCTGCCCAACCGGCTCCGTCGAATCGCGGACTTCGGGAGTGGGTGTCGCGTTATGATCCGGCAGCGACCAGCCGGGAGAGGGGTGAGCAGACGTGGCAGTACTCGCTGTTCGGCCCGCTCGCATCCTGATCGCGGCGCTCAGCGGGGTGCTGGCGGCGCTCGTCGGCACCGGCACGTGGATCGCCGCGCAGGCGCGCGACGAGCAGGGCAGGGCAGGCGACAAGCAGGCCGCGCTCCTGGCCGCGGGGACCCACGCGAAGAACCTGGTCTCGCTCGACTACCGGACCGTCGACACCGATCTGCGGCGCATCCTCGACACCTCCACCGGGGTGGCGAAGACCGAGTACACGACCAACGCCGGCAAGCTCAAGTCCACCACCGTCGAGAACAAGGTCGTCCAGCACGGCGTGCTGCGCGCGACAGGGCTGGTCTCGATGACGGGGACCTCGGCGAAGGTGCTGGTCGTGGCCGATGTGGAGATCCGCTGGGACGGCTCCAAGAGCCCGCCCGAGGACCGCTACTACCGATGGCAGATGGACGTGAGCAAGGTCGGCGGTCTCTGGCTGGTGTCGAAGGTGGTGCAGGTGCAGTGAGGACCTTCACGATCGCGCTGCTCGGCATCCTCGTCGTGGTGGCGGGGGTGCTGGTGCCGACCATGTGGTTCAACCTGCGGGACCTGCGCGACGCCGACGCGGCCGGGGCGGAGGCCGTGGCCGCGGCCAAGAAGGTCGCGCCCGACCTGCTCTCGTACGACTACCGGACGGTCGAGGAGGACCTGGCACGGGCCGCGACGTTCACCACGGGAGAGCTGACCAAGCACTACAAGGAGCTGAGCACGACCCTGGCGTCGAGAGCCAGGGAGCAGAAGATCGTGCAGACCGTGTCCATCGCGGGGGCCGGGGTCGAGCGCGCCGAGCCCGACCGGGTAGAGGTTCTGCTCTTCGTGAACACTGGTACGGTCAAGGAGATCCCCGGTAAAGAAGGGTTGAGGAACGAGTTCTCCTACAACCGGGCCAGGTTCGTCATGGTGCGGCAAGACTCGCGCTGGCTGGTGGCGGCCCTGTCCACTCTCCTGGGGACCGCCGGGGGGCCCTGAGATCACGGGCGTGCCGCTTCCTTCAATTGTTACCAAAAATCAGGTTTAGCGAAGCCTTTGATAGGGGTAACCCAGTCACAGCTACACCGGTTGTCGGCATGGGTTCGCCCCCCGGTGTGACAGAGCGTTAACCGCCCCCGTTCGCGGGTATCGTCTTGGGCCTGGCGGTAGGCGATCAGTCACACAGGGGAGAAAACCCAGCGTCCGGGCCCTGAGTCGGCTAAAAGTCGGGCTCGCGGGCTTGACGTTTCCGCCTGAACGGGCGATGCTGCGACCAACGTGGAGCATGCAGCGAGGGCGAAGTGGACAGGCGTGTGCCGTTCGGCTACACTGCCCCTTTGCGCTGCCCTTTGACGACCCGCGATGCTTGCTCACGTTGCGAGGTTGTCTGGCGTGCGTGTAGTCAGTCCGCCGCGAGCCCTCGGAAGGACATCTGTTGGCAGCCTCGCGCAACGCCTCCGCCGTACCCGCTGGTCCCCGTCGCGTCTCTTTCGCGCGTATCCAGGAGCCTCTCGAAGTTCCTGACCTTCTCGCCCTGCAGACCGAGTCCTTCGACTGGTTGCTCGGCAACGAGAAGTGGAAGGCCCGGGTAGAGGCGGCTCGCCAGGCCGGGCGCAAGGACGTCCCGACCCAGTCGGGTCTCGAAGAGATCTTCGAAGAGATCAGTCCTATCGAGGACTTCTCGGGGACTATGTCCTTGTCGTTCCGCGATCACCGGTTCGAGCCGCCGAAGTACTCCGTAGATGAGTGCAAAGAGAAGGACATGACCTTCTCCGCCCCGATGTTCGTGACGGCGGAGTTCATCAATAACACCACCGGTGAGATCAAGAGCCAGACGGTGTTCATGGGCGATTTCCCGCTCATGACGCCGAAGGGCACGTTCATCATCAACGGCACCGAGCGTGTCGTGGTCTCGCAGCTGGTCCGTTCGCCCGGCGTCTACTTCGAACGCAATGTCGACAAGACGTCCGACAAGGACCTCTACGGCTGCAAGGTCATCCCGTCCAGGGGTGCCTGGCTCGAGTTCGAGATCGACAAGCGCGACAGCGTCGGTGTGCGCATCGACCGCAAGCGCAAGCAGGCCGTCACCGTGC
>NZ_JBQQCB010000057.1:0-65754 GCF_052246675.1 Nonomuraea sp. KM90
CCCCGGCACGCCCCGCGTGTCCGCGCAGAAGGAGTGACCCCATGAAGCGACAGCCGCGCGGTTCCAGGACTCTCACCCTGCTCGCCGCGAGCGCCGTGGTCCTGGCCGGGTGCGCGCCCGGCTCCTCCGCCCCTCCCCCCACCACCCCCGCCGCGCAGCCGAGCGGCGCCCCGGTGCGCACCGACGCCGCCTCCCTCGGCAACGTCACCCTGACCGTCTGGGACCAGGAGGTACGCGGCGGTCAGGCCGCCCAGATGGAGAAACTCAACACCGCCTTCCAGGCCAAATACCCCAACATCAAGCTGAACCGGGTGTCCCGCTCGTTCGACGACCTCAACACCACGCTGCGCCTGGCGCTGAGCGGCAACGAGCCGCCGGACGTGGTGGAGGCCAACAACGGCCGCTCCTCGATGGGCGCGTTCGTCAAGGCGGGCCAGCTCCGCCCGCTGGATGCCTACGCCAAGGCGTACGGGTGGCAGCGACGCTATCCCGAGTCGGTGCTGCGGTACTCGCGTTACAGCGCCGACGGCAAGCTCTTCGGCGAGGGCAACCTGTACGGCCTGCCGCAGGTCGGCGAGGTCGTCGGCCTCTTCTACAACGCCGCCAAGCTGACCGAGCTGGGGCTGGCGCCGCCGAGGACGTGGGCCGAGTTCGAGTCCGCCCTGGACAAGGCCAAGGCGGCCGGCGAGGTGCCGCTGCAGTTCGGCAACCTCGACAAGTGGCCGGCGGTGCACGTCTTCGGCACCGTACAGGGGCGCAGCGTCCCGCCGGACCAGATCGGCGCGCTGGCCTTCGGCCGCAAGGGCGCCTCCTGGAACACGCCCGAGAACGTCAAGGCCGCCGAGCAGCTCGTGAGCTGGGTGGACAAGGGTTACTTCGCCAAGGGCTTCAACGGGCAGGGCTACGACGCGGCGTGGCAGGCGTTCGGCAAGGGGCAGGGCGTCTTCCTGATCGCGGGCACCTGGCTGCTGGCCGACCTGCAGAAGGCGCTGGGCTCGGACCTCGGGTTCATGCTGCCGCCGGGCGTCACGGACGGCGCCGCGCCGGTGGCGACCGGGGGCACCGGGCTGCCGTTCGCGATCACCGCCAAGAGCCCCAACCCGGACGCGGCGGCGGCGTACATCGACTTCATCACCAACGCCGACGCCATGAAGGTGCTCACCGACACCGGCAACCTGCCCGTCGCCGACACCGGGGCGCAGACGGTGGCGGAGGGGCCGCAGCGGGACGTGTTCACGGCGTTCGGCACGGCGAGCGCGAAGGACGGGCTGGTGCCCTACCTCGACTACGCCACCCCGACGTTCGCCGACACGCTGGGCGCGGCGCTGCAGGATCTGCTCGCCAAGAAGGCCACGCCGCAGGAGTTCCTCGGCACCTTGGAGAAGGATTACCAGACGTTCGCCGAGAGCAACGACTGAGCATGGCAGCCCGAGCCGGGGGGCCTCCGGGCGAGCCCCGCCGCGTCGCCTATCTCTACCTGCTGCCCGCCTTCGCCGTCTACGCGGTGTTCCTGCTCTATCCGATCGGCCGGGCCGTCCAGATCTCCCTGTACGACTGGGACGGGCTGTCCCTGGGCACCTGGGCCGGGCTGGACAACTACGTGGCCATCGTCGCGGACGAGGGGCTGCGCGCCGCCTTCGCGCACGCCCTGGTGCTCATGGCGTTCTACGCCGTCTTTCCGCTGGCCATCGGGCTGGCACTGGCCGCGATCCTCAACCACGCCAAGGTGCGCGGGCTGGGGTTCTTCCGCACCGTGGTGTTCCTGCCGCAGGTGATCGCCATGGTGGTGGTGGCGGTGGCGTGGCGGCGCGTGTACGCCCCCGACGGCTCGCTCAACTCCCTGCTCGGCGCGCTCGGGCTGGACTCGCTGACGCGGGGCTGGCTGGGCGACTACACGTTCGCGCTGCCGGCGGTCGGGGTGGTGGGCACCTGGTTCGAGACGGGGCTGGTGACGGTGCTGCTGCTGGCCGGGATGAGCCGCATCCCCACCTCGCTGTACGAGGCGGCGCGGCTGGACGGGGCCGGAGCCGTGCGGGAGTTCTTCGCGGTCACGCTGCCGTCGGTGCGCGGGGAGATCGCGGTGGCGCTGACGCTGACCGTGATCACCGCGCTGCGCACGTTCGACCTGGTGTACGTCACCACGCGCGGCGGGCCCGGCGACTCCACCTCCGTGCCGTCGTACGAGGTCTACCACCGCGCCTTCGGCCTGGGCCAGGTCGGCTCGGCGGCGGCCATCGGCGTCACGCTCACCGTGGTGATCTTCGTGATCTCGTTCGGGATCAACCGGTTCGCGGACAGGAGGGTCTCGTGATCTCGCGCGGGGAGCGGGTGGCCAACTACGTCATCCTGTCGGTGTTCGCCGCGTTCGCGCTCTACCCGATCGTGGTCATCCTGTCCGCCGCGCTCGGGCCGGCCGACAGCGGCGGCACGGCCGGGCTCGCCAACTTCGCGGCGGCCTGGGAGGTGGGCCGGTTCGGCACGTACCTGCGCAGCAGCCTGGCGGTGTCGGCGTTCGTCGTGGTGGTCAGCGTGGTGTTGTCGATCCTGAGCGGGTACGCCTTCGGCACGATGCGTTTCCGGGGGCAGTCGGTGCTGTTCTACCTGTTCATGCTCGGGATCATGATGCCCAGCGAGGCCGTGGCGGTGCCGCTCTACTTCGACCTGCGCTCGCTCGGGCTGATCGACACCTTCTGGTCGATCTCGCTGCCGCAGGTGGCGCTGTCGGTCGCGTTCGGGACCTTCTGGATGCGGGCGTATTTCCGGGCCTCGAACCGGGCGATCGTCGAGGCGGCCCGCATCGACGGCGCCTCCAGCTGGCGCATCCTGTGGCAGGTGCTGCTGCCGCCCGCCCGGCCCGCCGTCGTCACGCTGACCGTGCTGGTCTTCATGTGGACGTGGAACGAGTTCCTCATCCCGCTGATCATGGTGACCAGCGAGTCGCTGCGTACCGCGCCGCTGGGGCTGGCCTTCTTCCAGGGCCAGTACACCTCCGGCTTCACGCTCCTGGCGGCCGGCTCGGTCATCGTCGCCACCCCTGTCGTGCTGTTCTACCTGTTCCTCCAGCGCCACTTCGTCCGCGGACTGCTCCAGGGAGCGGTCCGCGACTAACTCCGGAGGTCCGATGCGCACCAGACCCACGGCCACACCCAAGCCCGGCTCCCCGCCCAGCCCCCCGCCCGGCTCAGTGATCGGCCCTGCGCCCACCACCCCGGCCAGCCCTGCACCCGGCAGCGCGATCAGCCCTGCACCCAACCCTGCACCCAACCCTGCGCCCGGCCCCACGCCCGGCTCCGTGATCGACCCTGCGCCCACCACCCCGCCCAGCCCTGCACCCGGCAGCGCGATCAGCCCTGCACCCAACCCTGCACCCAACCCTGCGCCCGGCCCCACGCCCGGCTCCGTGATCGACCCTGCGCCCACCGCCGCGACCAGCCCTGCACCCGACCCTGCGCCCAGCCCTCGGCCCGGCGGCGCGATCAGCCCCGCGACCAGGGCCGCGACGCGGGAAGCATGGCGGGCACCACGCCGTGTGGCGACGCTCGTCACCACAGCCGCACTCGCACTCCTGCCCACCGCCCCCGCCCTGGCCGCGCCGACTGGAGGCACCGCCACCCAGACCGCCTCACCGGCCTGGGGCGCCACCACCTACGCCCCAGCCGGTTGGGCCGCCGCTCTGTCGACCGCGGCCCCACCCAACGCCGCCCTATCGACCAGCGGAGCCGCCACCCCCGTCGATCTCGACGCGCTGTTCGTCGGTGCTCACCCCGACGACGAGGCGTTCACGCTGTCGACGCTGGGCCAGTGGAACGAGGATCACGACGTTCGTACCGGCGTCGTGACCATCACCCGGGGCGAGGGCGGCGGCAACGCGGTCGGGCCCGAGGAGGGGCCGGCGCTCGGGCTGCTGCGCGAGGCGGAGGAGCGGTCGGCGGTCGGGAAGGCCGGCGTGAGCGAGGTGTTCAACCTCGACGACGTCGACTTCTACTACACGGTCAGTGCCCCGCTGACCGACCAGGTGTGGGGCGGCGACACGCTGGAGAAGGTCGTCAGACTCGTCCGCCAGACCCGGCCCGAGGTCCTGCTGACCATGGACCCGGCACCCACACCCGGCAACCACGGCAACCACCAGGAAGCGGCGCGGCTGGCCGTGGAGGCGTACTACGCGGCGGCCGACCCGAAGGCGTTCCCCGAGCAGATCACCCGTGAGGGGTTGCGTCCCTTCGCCCCGGCCCGTCTGCTCACCGGCGGGGCGCGCGGCACCTCCCAGACCGGGCAGGCGTGCGGCTCGACGTTCCGCCCGGCCAATCCGGCGCAGAACGTGTTCGGTGTGTGGAGCGGGCGCACCTCCGCCGAACGCGGCAGGACGTGGGCGGCCGTGGAACGGGAGGCGCAGCGCACGTACGCCTCCCAGGGCTGGGCCGGCTTCCCCGACGTGCCGTCCGACCCTGCCCAGCTGGGCTGCGACTTCTTCACCCAGGTGGACGCGCGGGTGCCGTTCCCCGAGCCGGGCTCCCCGGCGGCCGCCGCCCCGACGGCCGTCCTCGACGGCTCGCTGACCAGGGCCAAGGGCGCTGTCCCGCTCGGCACCCAGCTCGGCCTGCGCACCAGCGCCTTCGACGTGCACCCGGGGACGCCGTTCACGGTCGAGGTGACCGTCACCGCCCCACCCCGCGAGCCGCTCGGCCGATCATCGGTAACGCTCCGCGTCCCTGACGGCTGGCAGGTCGCCGGCGCTCCCACCACAACCGACGGCTCCCTCGCGTCCGGCAGCAGCTCCCCGGCGGTCAAGGGCGCTGTCGCAGAGCCGCATCAGCGGAACCTCGGCAGGATCGGCGCCGGGCGTGGCGGCTCGGCCACGTTCACGGTGACCCCGCCGTCCGGAACCGGGGCCGGAACCGGGGCCGGGGCCGGGGGCCGGGTGCGCATCGCGGCCACGCTCACCACGGAGCGGGGCGGCGGCCACACCGACCGGCAGGTCGAGCTCGGCCCGTCCGTACGGGGTGCGCAGCAGCCGCTCCCCCAGGTGGCCCAGTACGAGAAGTGGACCACGGACGTGGGCGTGCCCCAGCTGCGCGGGCTGGTCACGCCTGTGCTCACCCTCTCGTCGGGCGGCACCCGGCAGATCGGCGTCGTGGTCACGAACGTGGGCGGCGCGGCGCGGTCCGGCAACGTACGGCTGGACCTGCCGGCCGGGTTCACCGCCGACCGTACTGAGGCCGCGTACAACGATCTGAGCCCGGGCGCGAGCACCACGGTGCCGTTCACCGTCACCAACTCCGACCCCTCGCTCAAGACCTCCAACGAGGGCGGCGACTACGCGTACACCATCACCACCACCAGCCAGGACGGCACCAGCACCAGCCGCCCTGCCCTGGAGCTGGTGCCGGCCGCCTCCGTGCCCCGGGCGGCGTCGGCCCCGGCCGTGGACGGGACGGACGGTGACGGCGAGTACGCCGGGACCGCCCTGAACATCTCCCGCCTCTGGGAGGGCACCGCGTGCTCGTCGGCGGCCGACTGTTCCGGCACGGCCAAGGTCACCTGGCACGATGACACGCTGTACGTGCTGGTGCACGTCAAGGACGACGTGCTGGGCACGCGCCTGGCCGCGTCCGACTGCAAACGGCACTGGCGTACCGACTCGGTGGAGGTCACCCTCGACCCGCGCGGCACCTCCGAGAACACCTCCACGACGTTCAAGGCCGCGGTGCTGCCGGTGACGGCCGAAGGCCCGCCCTGCCACCTGCGCGACGCCGACAACCGGCAGGGTCCGGGCGCCCAGACGGCTCCGGGGATGCGGGTGGCCTCGAAGGTGTCCGCCGGGGAGTACGTGGTGGAGATGTCCATCCCGATGGAGGTCCTGCCCGGTGCCGTCGACCCCGCGCACCTCGGGTTGAACATCCTGGTCTACGACTCCGACACCCAGGACAAGACCGGCCAGACCCGGATCGGCTGGTCGACCTGGGGCGGGGTGCAGGGCGACCCGTACCGGTGGGGTGTGGCCTCCCTGCCCGGCTACCAGCCCCCACCTGACCGGCCGACGACCCCGCCCGACGCGGTGATCCCCGACACGGCACTGTCCAGCCTCGATTCGCCGCAGTCCCTGGAGCAGGCCGTGCGCGTCCACGTCCCGCTGGCCGGCGGCCCCGCGGCGACGGCCGCCGAGAGCGCCCGGGCACTCTCGGCGTCCGCCGGGCAGGACACGGTCCAGGTCACCCTCCGTACCGCCGCCTCCGGCAAGGCCCACCTGTTCGTACGGGACGCCGACGGCACGGCGGGCAGCCGCGTGGTGCCCGTATCCGGCCAGGGCACCAGGACGGTGACCGTCCCCCTGACCCGCACACTGACCGCCCGGCCTACGGTGGTGGTCGGCTGGCAGGCCCCCAGCGGCGGCACAGCGGCCTCGCAGGTACCCGTTCGCTGACGCCACCCGGCGGCCCCTCCGCCGGCACACAACCGCGAGGGGCCGCCCCCCGGAGGCACACAACCGCACGGGCCCACCTCCTGGGGACGGCAGCCGCACTGGCCCACCCCCTGGCGGCACACCAGCGCCAGGGCCCAGGGCCCAGGGAGGCAGGCAACCACACAAGCGCGCTGGCCAGTGCCCCGAGCGGCTTGGTCGTAAGGGCCCCCGGTGTCTGTCATCCGGTGGTGTGGTCGGGCGGTAGTGGCGTGAGCCCGAGTTCGTGCATGACGAACGCCAGCCAGTAGGTCTGCTGCTGAACGATCGTGCTCCACCCGGTGCCCCCGTGCCCCGCACCCGACCACACCCGCAGCAGCACCGGGTGGGAGGAGGTCGTGGCGGCCTGGGCTCGGGCGGCGAACTTGCGGGAGTGCCAGACGGGGCATCGCGGATCGTTGGCGCCCGCGTCGAGCAAGATCGCCGGGTATGCGGTATCGGGCTCCACGTGGTGGTACGGCGAGTAGGCCATGAGCACGGGGGCGTCGGCGGGATTGTTCGGGTTGCCGTATTCGGGCAGGGTCGCGGCGGTGCCCACCGGGTCGCGGACCACGCGCATCAGGTCCAGCTTCGGCGCCGTGCACACCGCGGCCCGCCATAAATCGGGCCGCTGCGTGACGGCCACGGCGGCGAGCAGGCCGCCGTTGGAGGCACCCTGGACGGCCAGCCGGTCGGGTGTGGTGACTCCGTCGGCGATGAGCTGCTCGGCGACGGCGTAAAGGTCGTCGAAGGAGTTCTGCTTGGTGTGCAGCCGCCCGCCTTCCCACCACTGCAGGCCGAACTCGCCGCCCCCGCGTACGTGGGCGTGCGCGTACACGCCGCCCGCCTCGACGAACGCGGCCAGCGGGCCCAGGTAGGAGGCCAGCTCGGCGATGTTGAAGCCTCCATACGCGTGGAGGAGCATGGGCTGCGGGCGCGAGCGGTCCAGGTCGGCGCGGTGTACCAGGGTGCACGGCACACGGGTGCCGTCCGCCGAGGTGGCCCACACACGGCTGGTCACCAGCCCGGGCAGGGTGTGGCCGGCCCCCTGCAGCCGGGTCAGGACGCCGGTCTCCAGCGCGTAGTGGTAGACCGTCGGGGACTGCGTGTAGGAGGTGTAGCCGAAGGTGATGGCGTCCTCGCAGCCGATGACCTGGTCCATCACGCCGAGGGCGATGACGCCCTGGGCGACGGAGCTGACCGAGCCGGGGCCCGGCAGCGGCACCTCGCCGAGCTCCTTGCCGTCAAGGTCCAGGATTCGTACGCGGGAGACGGTGTCCACCAGCTCGCCCAGCACCAGCCGATCGCCGACCAGCGTGACACCGGTGAGGACGGTGTCTCCCCCGGGGATCAGCTCGGTCCAGGTGGCCGGGTCGCCGGGGCTGTCGAGGGGGATGCGTACCAGCCGTCCGCGCGCGGCGCCCGCCGTGGTGACGGCGACGTAGGAGTCGCCGACGATCACGCCCTTGTAGAGGTGGTCGGAATCGGTGATGAACTCGCGCCACTGCCAGGAGACGCCTGGTTGTTCGTCCTGGGGTTGGTGCGGACGGTCGGCGCTGGGGCTTTCGGCCGGGCGTTCGGCACGCAGCCCTTCCGGGCCTCCGCCCGCCGAGTCTCCGACCCCCAAGCGTCCGCTCGCTGGGTGCCTGTTCGGGTGGTCCGCCGGGTGCCCGTGCGGGTGGTCGTTCTCGGTCTTTGTGGAGGCTTCTTCCCGGTGGGTGCCGGGGCGCTGGGCCGGGTGGGTTTCGAGGCGGGCCAGGTAATGGGGGCGGGGCCGTAGGTGATCGACCTGGATCAGTGCCCAGCGTCCGTCTCGGGAGATCTTGGGCATGGCGAACATGTGCGGGATGTCGATGGGCTCCGGCTCGGTGGGGGGCGGCTGGCCGAGGCGGTGGAAGAACACCCGCCAGCGGAGCGGTGCCCGGGGGTCCGTGCTTTCGTTGGCCATGTAGAAGAAGCCGCTGCCGTCCGGGAGCCAGGTCACCAGGCCGGGCCGCTGCTGTGGCACGCCGTCCAGCAGGACCTTGCCCGTGTCGATCTCGATCACCTTGAGCACGGGCAGCTCGCGGCCGGACGCGTCGAGGGAGTAGGCCAGCAGGCTGCCGTCCGGGGACGGCTGGGGGCTCATGCGCAGTGGTGCGCCGTCGCTGGACAGCTCGTTGAGGTCGATCACCGTACGCCATGGCCCCGTCACGTCGTCGGCCGTCTCCAGCACCATGAGGTCACGGCCCTCGGGGATGCGACCGCGGAACCACCGGGGGCCGCATCGCATCGGGACCACCAGGTTGCGGGCGTCCATCTGCTCGACCAGCTCGCCGACGCGGGCGGCCAGGCGGTCGTAGTGCGGCCAGCCGTGGACGTAGGAGCGGGCCAGCTCGTCCTGGGCCCGCTGCCATTCCGCCACGCCCTCGCCGTCGTCATCCTCCATCCATTGGTAGGGGTCGTCGAACACCAGGCCGCCGACCTCGTTGCGCTCCGGCCGGACCGGCGCGCCGGGATAGGGCATGCTCGCGCTCACGTTCGTGCTCTCCTTGCTGGTTGATGTCTCACGGAATGCGCCCCCGTGCTCAGGGCTAGGCGATCTCACGGGGCCGCCGTCTCACGGCCTCCCGGTCCCTTGCTCCAGGCCGGGCGGCATACGTCCGCCGGTCCTTTTCCGGGTGGGGTGCCCGGACCTCTCCCGGCCCCATGCTCCGAGCCAGGTGCCCGGGCCTCTCCCGCTCTCCTGCTCCAGGCCCGGCGGCCACACGTCCCCCGGTCTTCGGCGCCGTCCCCGGGGAGCGCTGCCTCTTCCGGGTCTGCCTCCACACGGGCAGCCGTCCGTGCTCCCCAGTCCCGGGTGACGGGGCGTTTCTGCGGGTTTGCACACCGCCCTGGACATCTGCGTCTTCGGGCGGCTTTCGCTACGGCCCTGATCTCCCAGGCATCAGAGCGCTCCCGGGGTTTCCTCATCACCCTGGGTGCCAGGGGTGTCGCGGACCTTTCTGACGCGCTCGAAGTAATGCATGATGGCGGGCAGGTCGCCTGCGTCCAGCCAGTCGATCTGGCGGCTGAGCTCCGCGCTGAGCTCGGGCCCCGAGTCGCGCCACAGCGCCATGCCCGCCTCCGTGAGCCGGTCGTCGACCTGCTGGTCTCCGGTCTGGAGGCCGGCCGCCATCGCCTCCCACTGCGTGGTCAGGTGCTGCACCCGGGGATCCTCCACGGGGGTGCCGTCGAGCATGTGCCGATGGACCTGGCGCAGCAGGTCGAGCCATTGGGCGCGGAAGCCCTCCATGCGCTCCTCGCCGAGCTCGGCCCGCCGTCTCGCCAGGTGGTCGCGCAGCTCCTGACTGAAATAGGACTCGTAGACCGAGTGCAGCTCGAGCGTGGCCATGAACTTCTCGGCATCGGGCATGATCGTCTTGTCCAGCAGCCACAGCAGCCCGCTGATCTGCTCCTTGAGCTGGACGATGCGGGCGGCCCGCAGGTCCAGCTCGGCGAGCTGGGCGCCGAGCAGGGCGCGCAGCGCCGTCAGGTCGTCGCCCGGCCGGTCGAGGACGCGGGCGATCTCGTCGAGGGACAGCCCGAGCCCGCGCAGCGCCCGCACGCGATAGAGCCGCCGCAGGTCGGCCTCGGTGTAGCGGCGATGCCCGGACGCGGTCCGCTCGCTCGCCGGCACGAGGCCGATCTCCTCGTAGTGGTAGAGCGTGCGGATGGTGACACCGGTGGCCTTGGCCAGCTCACCGATGCTCCAGCGACGCCCGCTGCCGTCGTTCTCGGTCACGGTACGAAGGTAGGACCTCCCGCCACGGTAGGTTCAACTCATAACTGTGAGTGATTAAACGGCTACAGTACGGGTACGCGTACAGAAACCCCATTTCCCTCCCCCGCGTACGAAAGGGAACCCCCGTGTCCAGCTCCGATCGCTGTGCCACCATGCCCGTCCACCGCCGGCTCCTCGCCGCCTCGCCCCGCTACGCCGTCGCCCTCGCCGCCATCGAGAACGAGACGTTCGCCAGGAAGAACGCACGGGCGGCCCCCCGCGAGGAGGTCGTCACCATTCCCGTCGTGGTCCACGTCGTCTACCAAACCTCCGAGCAGAACATCGGCCAGGACCAGATCGACAGCCAGCTCAAGGTCCTGAACGAGGACTTCCGGCGGGCCAACCCCGACGCGGACAAGGTGCCCGAGGTGTGGAAGGACCTGGCCGCCGACGCGCGGCTGGAGTTCAAGCTGGCCGACAAGGACCCTGACGGGCAGCCGACCTCGGGCGTCGTACGCCGGCAGACCGACGTCGGGGAGTTCCAGCCGGACGACAAGGTCAAGTTCGACGCCCAGGGCGGCTCCGACGCCTGGCCCGCCGACCGCTACCTCAACCTGTGGGTGTGCGAGCTGAAGAACGCGCTCGGGTACGCCACGTTCCCCGGAGGGCCCGCCGACATCGACGGGGTCGTCGTCCGCCACAGCGCGTTCGGCACGACGGGCACGGCGGAGGCACCGTACGACGGGGGCCGCACCGCCACCCACGAGATCGGCCACTGGTTCAACCTGCGCCACATCTGGGGCGACGACGGCGACGGCTGCTCGGGCAGCGACTTCGTCGACGACACCCCGAACCAGGCGGGGCAGAACCGCGGCACTCCCACGTTCCCCAAGCTGAGCTGCGACAACGGCCCCAACGGCGACATGTTCATGAACTACATGGACTATGTCGAGGACGCGGCGATGTTCATGTTCACGAAGGGCCAGGCCGAGCGGATGGACGCGGCGCTGGCCGGGCCTCGGTCGTCCTTCCTGCCATCGCAGGTCAGGACCGGCACCACCGGGCGGTAGGCGGGCAGCCCACGGTCGTCGCCGCCTGAGGGACGGGCGACGATCTCACCGGCCGGCATCCGGAGCCGGCTCACCATCCGAAGGCGTCCGAAGGCGTCCGAAGGCGGCTCACCCTCCAGAGTCGGGTTCGCGGCGACGGGTCGAAGGCCACCGAGGTTCGGCCGGCTGCGGCTCCCTCCCGGCCTCGCCTCGTGGCCTCGCCTCGTGGGGTCGCCTCGCGGCCTCACACCGAGACGATCAGCGCCTCGGGGCGGTCGGCGGGGAAGGCCCAGACGTGCTTCCCCGCCGCGATCACCAGCGCGAGCGGCGCGTCCGGCCCCAGCCTGATCACGTGGAGAGGGGCACCGGCGGCCGGGGCGAGGACGAACAGGTCACGGCCGCCACCCGCCAGGACCCCGTTCGCGCAGACCAGGAACGGCACCGGCCCCTCCGGCGTCCCCACGAACCGCCCCGGCTCCCCCGACCAGGCCGACACGCGCAGCAGCCCGCCGGTCACGCTGATCCACAGGGAGCCGGCGCACACCGTCATGGCGCCGCGTTTCCTCCGCCCGAGGTCCACCTCTCTCGGGCCGCCGCGCAGCAGGTTGTCCCGCTTCGACGTCCACCACAGCCGCTCGCCCTCCACGGCGCACTGGTCCAATGCGGGCAGGTGCAGCGGCTCGCGCAGGTGGCCGGGCTCGGCGAGCCGGCGGGCCAGGTCGTCGCCGACCGCCCAGATCTCCCCGCCGCCCGCCACCACCCGCCCGTCGAAGGGCACGTCCGCGAGCGGTGCGCCGTACGGGTCGAGCCAGTGGACGCGGTCCCGGGAGGCGCCCGCCAGCGTCCCTTTCGGTAACGAGTTCGACGGGTACGGCCCCGCGAACGACCTGGGCACCACCACGGTCTCGGCCAGCATGCCGGGCACCCCCGCAGGCGTGGCGGCCACCGTCCCCGGCACCGCCGCCAGGGACCACAGCTCGGCCGCCGATAACCGCGGATCCGAGGCCGGTGGGGGTGCCGAGAGCCGCGGTTCCGACGCCCGCGACGGTGACTCCGATGCCGACGGTCGTGAACCGGACGTCGGCGACCGGTGACCGGGTGGCGGTGGCCGGTGACCGGATGACGGTGACCGGCCGCCGGGTGCCGACGACCGTGACCGGGATGCCGGTGCCTGTGAAGGGGGCCGTGGACCCGATCCCGGGGATGGCGGGTTCGGTGCCGGGTCAGGGCGGGCGGGCAGCGGGACGCCGGACGCCGTGTAGGCCCGTACACCACCGGCCTCCGCGCACCAGACCGTGGTCCCGTCCGACGCGGCCGCGCGCACGGGGCGCGGCAGGTCGATCCTGGTGACCACGACGTCCATGCGCCGACCCTAAACCCGCGGCCCCCAGGCGGTACCCCCACCCCCCGGCCACATCGGACCGCCGGCCCTTCACGAGCGGGCCAGGCGGCGCGTTCAGGCACGGAGAAGGCCGTGGTGAGGTATCCGCATGGCAAGTGGGCGAACCCGGTCATCGGCCCAGGTCACCTCGGCTGCGAACATTGTGACCATGCGCGTAGTGGTGATCGGAAATGGCATCGTCGGGGCCGGTGCGGCCTACTACCTCACCCGCCGGGGCGCGACGGTGACCGTCGTGGACGGCGGGTACCCGGGCGAGGCGACGCAGGCGGGCGCGGGAATCGTGTGCCCGTGGGTGGACCATCCGGAGGACGACGACTGGTACCGCCTGACCCGCGAGGGCGCCCGTCACTATCCCGGGCTGGTGGAGGAACTGGGCGAGGACATCGGGTACGCCAAGGTGGGCGCCCTGCTGGTGGCCGAGGATCCGGTCGATCTGGAGCCGGTGCGGACGCTGCTGCGCCGCCGCCACCCCGACGCGCCGGAGATGGGCGACATCGTCGACGTCCCCGACCCGACCGAGCTGTTCCCGCCGCTGTCGGACACGCTGAGCGCGATCCTCGTGCCGGGTGCGGCGCGGGTAGACGGCCGGTCGGTACGCGACGCGCTCCTGCGCGCCGCCGTGGCCAGGGGCGCGGAGGTACGTACGGGCGCCGCCTCGCTCAGCCCGGACGGCCAGGTGTTCGTGCACCCTCCGGCCGGCACGGGCGCGACCTGGAACGGAGAGTGGGAGGTCCAGCCCCCGGAGGGAACCCCGGCGCCCCAGCCGCCCCCGGGCGCGGGCAACGCGGGCGCAGGAGCGGGCAGCGCCGACGCGGGTAGCGGGGTCGCAGAAGCGGGCGCGGGCAGGGCGGATGTAGCCAGTGGGACAGGGGCCGGTGGCGCCGGGGCCGGCGGGGCACAAACCGGTGGTGCCGGGGCCGGGGCGGTTGGCGGGGCCGGGGTCGGGGCGGTTGGCGGAGAGAGGCGGGCCGGCGGCGGGCCGGTTGGTTCGGCGGGGCAGGAGCCGGCCGGCGGTGAGACCACGTCCTGGCGGCAGGCCGCGCCCCTCGCGCCCACCCCCACACCTCCCATGGACGCCGGAACCCGGCGGTTCTCCGGCGAAGGGGTGCCGATCGAGGCCGACATGGTGATCGTCGCGGCCGGGGCCTGGACCGGGGAGGTGTGCCGGCCCCTGGGAGTCGAGTTGCCGGTCTTCCCCAGGCGCGGGCAGATCCTGCACGCCACCATGGAGGGCGTCGACACCGCCTGGTGGCCCATGATCCTGCCCCGGATGGGCCCGTACCTGCTGGGCTTCCCCGACTCCCGGGTGGTGATCGGCGCGACGGTCGAGGACGTGGGGTTCGCCCCGCGCGTCACGATGGGCGGGCTGGACGAGGTGATCCAGGCGGGGTTGCGGGTGGCGCCGGGGCTGTACAACGCGACGGTCGCGGAGGCGAGGGTCGGCCTGCGTCCCGTGTACGCCCCCGGCTCCGCCCTGATCGGCCCCCTCACGGGTCGCGTGGTGGTGGCGACAGGCCTGAGCGCGTACGGCCTGACGGCGGGCCCGTTCACCGGCCAGATCGCCGCCGCGCTCGCCCTCGGCGAGACGCCGCCCATCGACATCACGCCCTATGCCCCCACCAAGCCCTAAAGCGGACGATAGACACCCTGCCCGTCAAGCGCGACAAGGAGCCACGTAACATCGAAAACCTCCCCACCGTGATGTCGTGGGGAGGCCGCCTTGCCGCTGCTCGCACCGCCGCTGCCACTGCCGCTGCCACGGTCGCTGCCGCTGCCGCCGCTGCTCCTGCTCCTGCTCGTCGCGGCGGCCGGCTGCGCCACCACCACCGAGCCGGCCGCGCCACCACCACCGAAACCGGCGGCTCCGACGTCGCCGCCCACGTCGCCGCCCACGTCGCCGCCCACGTCGCCGCCGAAGCCGCTCGCGCCCCGGGCACCGGACCCGGCTCCGATCGAGGTGCCGCACAGGGCCTCGGGCCGGTACGCGGTCGTCCCCGGCACCGCCCCCGCCCGGCCGGGCCGCGGGGCGGTGGTGCGGTATCTGGTCGAGGTGGAGCGCGGGCTGCCGTTCGATCCGGGCGAGTTCGCCGCGGAGGTGCACAGGACGCTCAACGACGTACGCGGCTGGGGCCGCTTCCAGCGGGTCGACCACGGCCCGGTACGGGTGCGCGTCGCCCTGTCCAGCCCCGGCCTCACCAGCCGCCAGTGCCGCCCGCTGCGCACGGGAGGCGAGCTGTCCTGCTGGAACGGCCGCCGCTCGGTCATCAACGCCCTGCGCTGGGCGACGGGCGTCCCGCACTACGGCGCGGACCTGGCCGCCTACCGCCGCTATCTCATCAGCCACGAGGTCGGCCACGGCCTGGGGCACCGGCATCGCCCCTGCCCGGGGCCCGGCCGCCTGGCCCCGGTCATGACGCAGCAGTCGAAGTCGCTGGGCCGGTGCCGCCCGAACCCGTGGCCCTTCCCGCATCGCGGGCGGGACGAGGAACGCTGAGCGGAGGCTCCGGCGGGACCGGTTTCAGGCCAGGCCGCGCCCCGTGCCGACGCCGCGCAGCAGCGTGTCGACCAGGCGCGCGGCCAGGGCGTCCGGCTCGCCGTCGCGAACCTGTGCCGACTCGTGGATCAGCGCGTAGTACACGCGCTTGGCCCACTGCGGGTCCACGTCGCCGCGCAGCACCCCGGCCTCCTGGGCCCTGCTGAACAGCCGCTCGCAGCGCTCCTCGACGTCCGCGTGCACCCTGGCCACCTCGGGGTCGGCCGACAGCGCGCGGCTCATCGCGAAGTTCCAGTCGCTCTTGACCCGCAGCACGTTGGCCGTGACCTGGTAGAGCGCGACCAGCGGCGGCGTGGTGTCGGGGTTGGCGGCCTCCACGGCCTCGGCGAACTGCCGGGTGGCCCACGCCGCCATCGCGTCCACCAGCGCCTCGCGCGAGGCGAAGCGCCGGTGCACGGTCGTGCGCGCCACCCCCGCCGCCTCGGCGATCTGCTCCATGCTGGCCGCCGGGTGCCTGCTGAGCACGCGCTCGGCGGCCTCCAGGATCGTGCGCACCGTGCGCTCGGCGTCGGACCGCAGTGCCCTGGTCGTGTCACTCACGCCCCACAGAGTACGGCATCGTCCCCATTAACCTTCAACTTGCGTCACTGATGTTGCAAGTCGTAGGGTCATGGCATCACGACTGATGCGACTAATACGGGAGAACACGCCATGGACATGGGACTGACCGGCAAGACCGCCGTGGTGACGGGCGCGAGCAGAGGCATCGGGCTGGCGATCGTACGGGCGCTGACCGGCGAGGGAATGCGCGTCGTGGCCGCCTCCCGGACGATCTCGCCCGCGCTGAAGGAGACCGGCGCCACCCTGGTGACCGCCGACCTGTCCACCGCTCACGGGCCCGAGGAGCTGATCGGCCGGGCGCTGGCCGAGCTGGGCGAGATCGACCTCCTGGTCAACAACGTGGGCGGCGGCGACTCGGCCGGGGATCTCGTCGGCGGGTTCCTGGACACCGGCGACGAGGTGTGGCGCCAGGTCCACGACCTGAACTTCCTCAGCGCCGTACGCGCCACCCGCGCCGCCGTCCCGAGCCTGCTCCGGCAGCGCGGCACGGTGATCAACATCTCCTCCAACAGCGCCCGGATCCCGCACACGGGGCCCGTCGCGTACGCGACCGCCAAGGCCGCGCTGACCGCGTTCGGCAAGGCGCTGGCGGAGGAGTTCGGCCCGCAGGGGGTGCGGGTGACCACGGTCTCGCCCGGCGCCACCCGCACCTCGATGTGGGAGGCCGAGAACGGGTACGGCGCCGCCGTCGCGGCGGCCCACGGCGTGGAACACGAGCACTTCCTGGCGGGGCTGCCGTCGAACGCCGGGATGACGACCGGTAGGTTCGTCGAACCGGACGAGGTCGCCGCGCTGGTGACGTGGCTGGCATCGCCGCACGCGGGAAGCGTCAGCGGCGCCGACTACGTCATCGACGGTGGAGCGATCAAAACCGTCTGACCTATCGCGATATATCGTAGAAGAGGACTACCGGGGAGTCCCGTTCGGCCGAGCGGGACGCAGAGAATTCCAGGGGAGAGTGGGCGATGGCAGGAAAGCGGACGGCACGGCGGATCCTCGCGGGCGGCGCGACCCTCGCCGCGGCCGGCTGGGTGTTGCGCGAGGTGCCCGCCGAGCTGGGCGTGCGGCCGCTGACGTCGGGGCCGGACCGGGCGGCCAGGATACGCCGCTCGCCGCAGTTCAGGAACGGCACGTTCGTCAACACGATGCCCGAGGCGACGACCTTGATGACCACGCCGCCCGTGAGCCTGGTCGGCGAGCTGGCCAAGGACCGGGAGCGGCGCCGGCCGGGCGGGATCGTGCCGCTGCGCGTTCCGCCGTCCGACCCGCCGCCCGCCGACGGGGTGCGCGCCGTCTGGTACGGCCACGCCTCCACGCTGGTGGAGATCGAGGGCAAGCGGGTGCTGTTCGACCCGGTGTGGAGCCGGCGGCCCTCTCCCTCGCAGCTCGTCGGCCCGAAGCGGCACCATCCGGTGCCGGTGGAGCTGGGCGAGCTGCCGCAGGTCGACGCGATCGCCATCTCGCACGACCACTACGACCACCTCGACATGGCCACCGTGCGCTCGCTGACCCGCACCCAGAGGGCGCCGTTCCTGGTGCCGCTGGGCATCGGGGCGCACCTGGAGCGGTGGGGCGTGCCGGCATACCGGATCATCGAGCTCGACTGGGAGGAGGAGGCGACGGTCGCGGGGCTGCGCTTCGTCGCCACGGCGGCCCGCCACTTCTCGGGCCGGGCGTTCACCCGCAACGACACGCTGTGGGGGTCCTGGGTGGTCGCCGGGGCGGCCCGGCGGGTGTTCTACGCGGGCGACTCCGGATACTTCGCGGGATACCGGGGCATCGGCTCGGCGCACGGGCCGTTCGACCTGACGCTGATGCCGATCGGCGCCTACAGCCCGGCCTGGCCGGACATCCACATGAACCCCGAGGAGGCCGTCAACGCCCACCTCGACCTGGGCGGCGGGCTGCTGCTGCCGGTGCACTGGGCGACGTTCACGCTGGCCCTGCACCCGTGGGCGGAGCCGGTCGAGCGGCTGTGGCTGGAGGCCAAGGCCCGCGACGTCGAGATCGTCGTGCCCAGGCCGGGCGAGGCGGTGGACACCTCCGCCGCCCCGCCGGTGGAGGGCTGGTGGGAGACGCTGAGCTGAACCGGGCGGCGGGAGACCCGGGGTTCTCCCGCCCCCCGGGGCTTCAGCCGCGCCGGTCCAGCTCCCCGCCCGGCGACCGCTCCGGCGCGGCAGCGGTTCCAGGGGCGGGGGCGGGCCCAGAGGCGGGCCCAGCAGCGGGCGCCGGTTCAGGGGTGGGGTCGGTCTCGGCGACCGCCCGCTCGTACGCCCGGCGCAGCTTGTCGGCCTCGGCCTGCGGGTCGTGGAACCAGTTCGTGGACCACAGGCGGTGGAAGTTCCAGCCGATCCGCTCCAGGTGCTCCTTGCGCAGCCGGTCCCGGTCGCGGACGCTGCGCGAGTCCCGGTACGAGGCCCCGTCCGCCTCGATGGCCAGCACCATCTTGTCCGGGTCGCGGGGATGGGTGGCGGCGAAGTCGACGCGGAAGCCGCCCACGCCGTACTGGGGCACGACGGTGATGCCGTACCCGGCCAGCCGGTCCCGGACGTCGGCCTCGAACGGGTTGAGCGCCGTCCCGCCGGAGGCGTCGGCCGGGGTGCCGCCCGAGCCGGCGTACTCCAGGTAGTCGGCCAGCAGCCGGGCCCCGGCCTTGGTGACCCGGGCGGGGTCCACGTCGTGGCTGGAGAAGGAGCTGACCAGGGTCAGCCGGTGCTTGGCGCGGGTGGCGGCCACGTTCAGGCGGCGCTCGCCGCCGTCGCGCAGCAGCGGCCCCCACTGGTAGCGCATGCGGCCGTCGCGGTGCTTGCCGTACCCGACGGTCAGGATGATCGCGTCACGCTCGTCGCCCTGGACGCGTTCGAGGTTCTTGACGAAGAACGGCTCGGGCGCGTCCTCGGCGAAGAACTCCTCCAGCTCCGGATGCCCGGCCAGCGCCTCCCGCAGTGCCTGGTCGACGCGCTCGGCGTGGCGCATCCCGAGCGCGATCACGCCGAGCGACTCGCCGGGGCGGGCGCGGGCGTGGTCGAGCACGAGCTCCACCACCTTGCCCACCTCCCCGTCCCCCTCCACCGGTGAGTGCTCGACCACCACGTGCCGCAGGCAGTCACCCCGCGACACGCCCGGGAACGTGGTCAGGGCGCCGCCGTAGATGCGCGCGTTGGAGAAGGCCACGAGCCGCTCGTCCCTGCTGCGGTAGTGCCAGGTCAGCGGCCACGTCGGCAGCAGCGGCCGGAGCGCGTCGAGCACCGACTCGAACCCGGCTCCGAACGACACCAGGCTCTCCTCGTCCTCGCCCTCCTCGGCGCCGTCGGCGACCTGACGGAAGAAGTTCGTCGGCGGGAGCTGCCGGTCGTCCCCGGCGACCACGATCTGGTGCGCCCGCATGATGGACGGGACCGCGTCGGCGGGCACGATCTGGCTGGCCTCGTCGAAGATCACCACGTCGAACAGCCGGGTCGTGGGCAGCACCTGGCTGACGATCAGCGGGGACATCGCCCAGCACGGCTTGAGCGCGAACAGCACGTCGCCCGCCTGGTCCAGCAGCCGGCGCAGCGGGAGATGGCCCCGCCGCAGGGCGGCCTGCTTGCGGATCACCCGGGCCTGCAGCGGGTGCCGGTCCTCGGCGTCGCTCAGCCTGACGGCCCACGCCCTGCGCACCCTGGCCCGGTTGGCGGCCTGGTGCCGGACGTCGCGCTCGCGGAAGTCCCCGGCGATCTCGTCCAGCGCCTCGCCCCGCTCGGCGGCGTAGCGGGGGTCGCTCACCCTGACGTGGTCGAGCACCGAGGAGTGCCAGACGTGGTCGAACGCGGCCGCGGCCAGCCCGGCGTCCGCCTGCTTGCGGGCCAGGTCGTCGAGGAGCTGGCCCAGGCCCAGGCCGTCGAGGCGCATGCCGAGCTCGTACAGCCTGGGCAGCTTCCACGCGGTGTCGCGGTCGTCGCAGAGCGCGGCGAGCGCCTCCTCGGGGTCGTCGGGCACGCGTACGTAGGCGCGCAGCGAGGTGAGCCGCTCCTCGCACTCGCCCTGGAGGCGCAGCAGGTCGCCCAGGTCGGGCGGCGGCCACGGCGGCCGGCCCGGCTCCCCTTCCGCGCGGAGCCCGTCCCACTCCCCGAGCTGGGCGGCCGCCCGCGCGAGCGCGGCGTGCAGCTCGGCGCGTTCCGGCTTGGCGGTGCCCAGCCACAGCGCCCGCGCCCGTTTGCGCAGTGCGTGCCGCTCCCGCAGCCCGGCCTGGGCGCGCTCCCCCGTGGCCTCGGCCAGGCGTGCCGGCCCGGCCTCGAAGACGCGCGGCGACAGCCGCCGCATCGTCTCCGCGACCCCGGCGAACAGCCGCAGCCGCTCCAGCCGCTCGCGATGCCCCTCCGGCTCGCGCAGCCCGGCCGCGGCGCACGCCTGGCCCACCCGGTAGGCCAGCAGCGGCAGCAGGTGCGAGTGCAGCCGCGAGGCCAGGTCGCCGGCCTGCCGGGCCTGCTCGGGGGTGCGCAGCGCGGCGCCGTACCAGGGGGTGCCGCCCGGCCGCAGCGTGAAGCCGCCCAGGTGGGCGAACTCGCGCAGCTCGTCCCTGATCCGGTCGGCCGCCTCCGCGTCGATCCGCCGCGGGTCCGTCAGCCGTACGGGCGTGCGCGCCTGCGCGGGCACGCCGAGCAGCGCCGACTGGATCTGGAACGCCGACAGCCCCCACGGCTCGTGCGGCTCGTGCAGCCCGGCGACGTGCCGCGACAGCCGCCGCTGCCGGTCCACCAGCCGCCGGTCCAGCTCCTGCTCCGGCCCCTCGGTCACGGTCTGCGCCAGGTCCAGCGTGTCGCCCAGGTCGCGGGCGATGCGCAGCCTGTCACGGGTGCCCTCGTGGATGTCGAGCACCAGGTCGCCCAGGTCGGCGCCCTTGAGCCGGGACAGGACGGCGTCGATGGCGGCCCGCTTCTCGGCCACGAACAGCACTTTCCTGCCCTTGGCGACGAGCGCGGCGATGAGGTTCGCGATGGTCTGGCTCTTGCCGGTGCCCGGCGGGCCGTGCACGACCAGGCTGCGCCCCGACAGCACGGCGGCGATGGCGCTGCGCTGGGAGGAGTCGGCGTCCAGCACCGAGTAGTCGTCCTGCGGGGAGTCCAGGGCGAGCGCATCGCCGCGGTCGCCCGACAGCAGCTCCTGCGCGCCCGGGTCGCCCGCGATGGCGGCCACCACGTCGCTGTCGGCCAGCAGGTCTCCGGCCGCCTGCATGTCCCTGACCATGGGCAGCTTGGAGTAGGTGAAGGTGCCGATCACCAGCCGGTCCTCGATGTCGAACCCGGGCACCTCGGCCGCCGCCGCGATCGCGCGCAGCCGGCCGTGGTCGGCGGCGGCCCGCTCGGGGTCCGCCCCGAAATTCGCGCCGAAGACGGTGGTGAGCTTGTGCAGCAGGACCGGGTTGACCTCGTGCTCGTCGTCGAGGGTGAGGTCGAAGTCGTCGTGCCTGGCCCGGGTGGGGGTGATGGTCAGGCCGCGCAGCAGCACGGGCGCGGCGGGCTCCAGGAACAGCTCGTCCCAGCGGGCCATGCCGGTGGCCAGGTACGCGGCCCTGATGCCGCGCTCCTCCAGCAGCTCGCGGGACTTGCGGTGGATGGCCTGCACGCGCCTGATCGCGTCGGCCCTGACGTCGGCGTCGGAGAACAGCCGGGTGAGCCTGATCGAGCCGGTGCGCAGGAAGCGTTCGAGCTTGTCGGGATCGGCCTGGGCCAGGTCGAGGGTGCCGGCCCGCCGGTCCTTGTAGTAGAGCAGCGTGTTGCGCCCGCCCAGGTCGGTGAGCGCCGATATCCAGTTGGCCTGGGCCGCCTCGATCAGGGTGGCCCTGCGGCTGTCCAATGGCTCTGCCATGAACGTCTCTCCTGCCCTGGTGGGCCCTTTGCAGTCCCGAGGCGGGCAGAACGTACAGTCTTGCCGTGAGCAACCTGGAGCTTGACCCGCGGGAGATCCGCTGTGCCGCCGGCGAGGAGGCCGGCGGCGAGGTGTTGGAGGGGCGCGAGGTGCCGCTGGGCGGGCCGCGCGCGATGGCGGTGAGCAGGACGCTGCCGGGCGCGCACCGGCGCATGATCGGCGCCTGGTGCTTCGTGGACGCGTACGGGCCGCAGACGGCGACCATGCGGGTGCCGCCGCACCCGCACACCGGCCTGCAGACGGTGAGCTGGCTGGTCGCGGGCGAGGTGCTGCACCGCGACAGCCTGGGCACGCTGCAGGAGATCCGCCCCGGCCAGCTGAACCTCATGACCGCCGGGCGCGGAATCTCGCACTCGGAGGAGTCGCCGGAGACGCTGCTGCACGGCGTGCAGCTCTGGGTGGCGCTGCCCGGCGGGCACCGGCACGTCGAGCCGGGCTTCGAGCACCACGCGTCGCTGCCCGTGCTGTCCGGGCCGGGGTTCGAGGCGACCGTGATGATGGGGTCGCTGGGCGGGGTGACCTCGCCCGCGACCGCGTACAGCCCGCTCGTGGGAGCCGAGATCGCCGTGGACGGAGCGTGCGAGGTGCCGGTCGAGCCAGGTTTCGAGCACGGGCTGCTGCTGCTCGACGGCGAGGTGGCGGAGCTGGCGGCGGGGCCGCTGGTGTACCTGCCGCCGGGGCGGTCGGCCGTGCGGCTGTCGGGGCGCGGACGGGTGCTGCTGATCGGCGGCGAGCCGTTCGGCGAGGAGATCGTCATGTGGTGGAACTTCGTCGGCCGCACCCACGACGAGATCGTCGCCTACCGGAAGGAGTGGATGGAGGGCGAGGGGTTCGGCTCCGTCGAGGGGTTCGACGGGGAGCCGCTCCCCGCGCCCGTCCTGCCCGGCACGCGGCTCAAGCCGCGCGGCCGGGTCCGCTAGCGGCGGGTGTAGGTGTAGACGACGTCGAGGCTGGTCGCCTTCTCCGGTACGTCGGCCAGCAGGCGCACCATCCTGCCGGTGAAGTCGATCACCTGGATCTGCTGCCGGTCCGCCGTGCCGTCCGGGCCCACCCAGCACGCCAGGTGGTCGTCGTCGTACCAGGTCGCCAGGCCGGCGCAGGGCGACTCGATCCGCTTCACCTCGGCCCCCGTCCGGGTGTCGTAGACGCAGTTGTTGCCGCTGCGCAGGCCCGGGCAGTCGGTGACGAACCTCTGGCCGGACGGCGAGAACAGCGCGTCGGCCAGACCCGCGCCCACGTTCGGCAGGCGGCGCACCCGCGTGCCGCCGGCGTCGAAGAAGCGCAGCGCCTGCTGGCCGGCGTCGTTGGACAGGGCGACCACGCCGGTGCCGGTGTGGTCGAAGCCGTAGCGGATGCCCTTGAGCGAGCCCTCCCGCAGCGAGGTGACCTCGGCCTGGCGGGTGTTCACGTCCACGATGGCGAAGCCGGTGGACTGCCAGACGCCCTTGACCGGGTTGCCGACGTTGACCAGCAGGTGGGTGCTGTCCCGCGACCAGGCCTGCACGTACGCGCTGAGCGGCTGCCGCGAGGTCCTGACCGTGAACCGCCGGGCCGTGACCTTGTCGGTGATCTCCACGGTGTCGTAGCCGTCGACGAAGCTCTTGCCGCGCTGGGCCAGGTAGCGGCCGTCGGGCGAGAGCATGCTCTCCCAGGTGTTCTTGTAGCCGGTGAACGATCCGGTGAGGGAGTCGCGGGTGTAGTAGACCCAGTCGCCGGACTTGGCGTCCTTGACCAGGTAGGTGGTGAGCCTGATGGGGTCGGCCGGGCTCTCGTAGACGGTGGCGGCGGTGTCGGGGAGCTTGACCGCGGCCAGGTTCGCGGTGGGCACGGGGGTCGGCGTCGGGGACGGGGTCGGCGTGGTCGTGGCGGTGGGGCGGGCCGGCGGCACGCCCGGGAGGTCGACGACGGTGACCGTGACGACGGCGACGGCCGCCAGCAGCGCCACCCCCGCCACGGCCGCCCCGATCAGCCGGCCCCTCCGGTTGCCCGGAAGGGGTTGCGGCGGAGGTGGCAGCGGGGGCGGCGGGTGCGGAGCCGTCCCGGGCGGCTGGTGACCGGGGCCCTGGTGGGGCGCGCTGAGGTAGCCGGGCTCCTGGTGGGACGCGCCTGGCCGGCCGGGCCCCTGGTAGGCGGCGTTCTGGTGATCCGGTCCCTGGTAGGCGGCGTTCTGCTGGCCCGGTCCCTGGTCGGCGGCCGGGGGCGGCCAGGGCGCGCCGGCGGGGTGCTGCGGGCCGGATGGGTGGCCGGAGCCGGGCGGCCGCCACTGTGACGGCCCGATCGGCGGCCCGATCGGCGGTGGGGGCGGCAGCTGGATCGGCGGCCCGGTAGGCGGTGGGGGCTGCTGCTGGGGGCCGGAGCCGGCGACGGCGGATGCCTGGCGGGGGTCGGTGGATACCTGGCGGGGGTCGGTGGAGGGCTGGCGGGGGTCGGTGGAGGGCTGGCGGAGGAGGTGGTGGATCACCTGCTCGGCCGTCGGCCGCCGGGCCGGGTCCTTGGCCAGGCAGGCCGCGACGAGCTCGCGCAGCGGTCCGGTGAGCCGGGACAGGTCCGGCTCGGTGTGGAGGACCCGCTGGATGATCGCCGGCACCGTCTCCGCCTCGAACGGCCCCGCCCCGCCGGCCGCGAACACCATCGTGCTCCCCCACGCGAACATGTCCGCCGCCGGTCCCACCGGCTGGGCGAGGATCTGCTCGGGCGCCATGAACGCCGGCGTGCCCACCGGCATGGACGTGATCGTGGAGGTCGCGTCGAGCGCCCTGGCGATGCCGAAGTCGATCACGCGGGGGCCGTCGCCGGCCAGGATCACGTTGGCGGGGCCGAAGTCGCGGTGCACGATGCCGGCCTGGTGGATCGCCGCGAGGGCGGTGGCCGTGCCGACGGCCAGGCGGTGCAGGGCGGGCTCCGTGCGCGGCCCGTCCTCGGCGACCGCCCGCTGCAGGGACGGGCCCGCCACGTACTCGCTGACGATGTACGGCCGCTCCTCGTGCACGCCGGTGGCCAGCACCTGCGCCGTGCAGAACGGCGCCACCCGCCGCGCCGCCGCGGCCTCCCTGGCGAAGCGCTCCGCCGCCACCGCGTCCCCCGCGAGGTGGGGGCGCAGCCACTTGATCGCCGCCTGTCTCCCCTGCTCGTCCACCCCCAGGTAGACGACTCCTTGCCCGCCCTCCCCCAGCCGTCCGCGGATCTCGTGGCCTCCGAGGCCGACGGGGTCTCCTGCTCTCAGCTCAGTAATCGACGGCATGTCCGGATTATGAGCGTCGAATCTTGCAATCGGCTTGACTCGATCGAAGGTCCCCGGGAAATGGTCCCGGGGACCCGCCTGTCAGGTCAGCCGCTGCGCCTTGCTCAGCAGCCGCTGCGCGACCACCACGAGCGCCAGGAACACGCCGCTGACCACCTGCTGGAACGCCGAGGTCAGGCTGCCGACCTGGTTGATCAGGCTCTGGATGACGCCGAGCAGCAGCACCCCGGCCACCGAACCCGTGATGCCACCGGCGCCGCCGGTCAGCAGGGTGCCGCCGATCACCACGGCGGCGATGGCGTCCAGTTCGAGGCCGATGCCGAGGATCGTCACGCCGGAGGAGAGCCGGGCCGCGTTCAGGGCGCCGGCCAGGCCCGCGAGCAGGCCCGACATGACGTACACGTACACCTTCGTCCGCGCGACCGGCACGCCCATCAGGGCCGCGGCCTGCTCGTTGCCGCCGATGGCGTAGACGTTCTGGCCGAAGCCCGTGCGCTGCAGCAGCACCATCGCAATCAGGGCCAGGGCGATGGTGATGTGGACGGGGTAGGACAGGCCGAGGATCTCGCCCTGCCCGAGGGCGGCGAAGGAGCGGTCCTTGACGAGGTAGGTGGTGGCGCCCTCGTCGGAGATCGCCAGCATCAGGCCGCGCACGCCGAGCAGCCCGGCCAGGGTCACGATGAACGGGGCCATCCCCGTACGCGCGATCACCAGGCCCTGCAGCAGCCCCACCGTCCCGCACACCGCCAGCGGCAGCAGCAGCGCGACGGCCGGGCCGTACTGCGAGCCGTAGGCCGCCAGCACCCCGCCCAGCACGAACAGCGATCCCACCGACAGGTCGATCCCGCCGCTGATGATCACGAACGTCATTCCGATCGCGATGATCGCGAGGAACGACGAGGACACGACCACGCTGGCGGCGTTCGCCGGCGTGGCGAAGGAGTCGAAGGCCAGGCTGCCCACGATCACCAGCAGGCCCAGCACCATGACGGCGCCGTGCTGCTGGAGCGTCCGGCTCACCTGCTCGCGGTTCATCGGGTCCCCCGCTTCCTGGTGGCGTAGACGGCGGCCAGGATGATGACCGCCTGGACCATCTGGGTCCACGACTGCGGGAGGTTGTGCTTGATCAGCGTGGCCGCGAGGAGCTGCATGAGCAGCGCGCCCATGACCGTGCTGAGCACCCTGATCCGGCCGCCGGTCAGCGGCGTGCCGCCGACCACGACGGCGGTGATCGCCGACAGCTCGATGAACAGGCCGAGCGAGGTCGGGTCGCTGGCCTGCAGCCGGGCCGTGGCCAGCACCCCGGCCAGGGCGGCGAGCAGGCCGGAGATCACGTACACGATCAGCAGCACCCGCTTGACCGGCAGGCCGGACAGCTCGCTGGCCGACCGGTTGCCGCCGATGGCGACGACCTGCCGCCCGAACGTGGTGCGCCGCACCACGAACAGCACGATCAGCGTCAGCGCGGCGGCGATGAGCACGATGACCGGGATCCCGGCGACCGAGCTGCTGCCCAGGGCGATCAGGTCGGGGTTGCGGAACTCGACGAGCTGCGGCACCAGGACGTTCGCCAGCCCGCGCACGCCGACCAGCAGCGCCAGCGTCGCCACGATGGGCTGCACCCCGACGTACGCCACCAGCGCCCCGCCCGCGGCGCCCACGACCGCGCCGCCGACCACGGCCACGAGGAGGGCGGGCAGCCAGCCGTACCCGAGGTAGAGCACGGTCAGCGCGGCGGCCAGCGCCATCACCGAGCCGACCGACAGGTCGATGCCCTGGGTGCCGATCACCAGCGCCATGCCCAGCGAGACGATCACGATGGGGGTGACCTGGACGAGCTGGGTACGGAAGTTCGACGCGTCCAGGAAGTGCGGGGTGAACAGCACGTTGAACAGCAGCAGGACGAGCACGGCCGCGTACACGCCGTAGTCCTGCACCCAGGCGTACACCTGCGGCTTGAGCACGGCGACGCGGCCGCCCGGCGGCGAGCCCCGATCGTGCGTGAGCTCAGCCATCCGACTTCCCCGCGATCGTCTGCTCGGCGATCGTCGCCATGATCCTCTCCTCGGTCACCTCGTCGCCCGACAGCTCCCCCACGACCGCGCCCTCGCGCAGCACGAGGATCCTGTCGGCGCCCTCGACCAGCTCCTCCAGGTCGGAGGAGATCAGCAGCACGCCCAGTCCTTCCTGCGCCAGCTCGTCGATCAGCCCCTGCACCTCTGCCTTGGCGCCGACGTCGATCCCGCGGGTGGGCTCGTCCAGCAGCAGCACCTTGGGCCGCACGGCCAGCCAGCGGGCCAGCAGCACCTTCTGCTGGTTGCCGCCGGACAGCTCGGAGACCAGCTGGTGCGGCGAGGCGGCCTTGATCCTCAGCCTCCGCATGAAGATCTCGACCACCCGGTCGATCTTCGCCTCGGACACCACGCCCGCTCTGCCGAGGGAGGGCAGGGCGGCCAGGGCGATGTTCTCGCGGACGGACAGGGTCGGGATGATGCCCTCGGCCTTGCGGTCCTCGGGCAGCAGGCTGACGCCCGCCCTGATCGCCGCCGCGGTGGAGCCGGCGCGCAGCGGCAGCCCGGCCACGAGCACCTGCCCGCCGTCCAGGGGGAGCGCGCCGACGATGGCCTTGGCGGTCTCGGTACGGCCCGCGCCGAGCAGGCCGCCCAGCCCGACGACCTCGCCCGGCCGGACGCTCACGTCCACGCCTTCGAGGACGTGACGGCGCGTCAGGCCCCGCGCCTCGACGACCGGGACCTGCCCGTTCGTGCGCGGGCCCGCCGCCGCCTCGTCCGGCGCCGCGGACGGCTCTGCGGGCGGCTCTGCGGGCGGCTCTGCGGGCGGCTCTGCGGGCGGCGCGGCGCGGCGGTCGCGGGAGAACCGGGTCAGGCCCTGGGAGCGGACCTCGTTCAGCTCGCGGCCGAGCATGAGCGAGATGAGCCTCAACCGCTCCAGCTCCGCCAGCGGCCCCGTGTGCGCCAGGCGGCCGTCACGCAGCACGGTCACCTGGTCGCACACGCGGTAGAGCTCGTCGAGGCGGTGGCTGACGTACATGACGGCGATCCCGCTGTCGCGCAGCCGCCTGATCACGCCGAACAGCGTGTCCACCTCGCGCGGCTCCAGCGACGACGTGGGCTCGTCCATGATGACCACCCGCGCGTCCACCGACACCGCCCGCGCCAGGGCGACCATCTGCTGCGCCCCGACGCCGAGGGTGCGCAGCGGGCGGCGCACGTCGGTCTCGACGCCGTAGCCGGACAGGACGCGTTCGGCCTCGCCGTACATGGCGGCGGCGTCGATCACCCCGAACCTGCCGCGCGGCTCGCGACCGAGCAGCAGGTTGCGGGCCACCGACATCATGGGGACGAGGTTGACCTCCTGGTAGATGGTCGAGATCCCGGCGCGCTGCGCGTCCATGGGGGTGCCGAAGGCGGCGCCCGTGCCCCGGTAGCGCAGCTCGCCGCCGTCCGGCTGGTACACGCCGGTGAAGACCTTGATCAGCGTGGACTTCCCGGCGCCGTTCTCGCCGACGAGCGCGTGCACCTGGCCCGGGAGCAGGGCCAGGGACACGCCGTCGAGGGCGAGCACGCCGGGGAAGCGCTTGCTGACCCCCCGAGCTTCGAGAACCGGTTCCAACTCAGTACGCCTCACCGAGGGAGTCCTTGGCGTTGGTCGTGTCGTAGTCGCGGTCGGAGATGATCACCTTGTCGGGGATCGCCTGGCCGTCCAGGAACTTCTGGGCGGTCTCGAAGGCGAGCGGGCCGAAGCGCGGGTTCGACTCGATGACCGCGTGCAGCCAGCCGTCGGCGATGCCCTGGACGGCGCTGCGGGTGCCGTCCACAGAGACGATCTTGATCTCGCCGGGCTCCTTGCCCGCGCCCTTCAGCGCGGTGACCGCGCCCAGCGCCATCTCGTCGTTCTCGGCGTAGATGCCGTTGATGTCGGGGTTGGACTGGATGAGCTGCTCGGTGACCTGCTGCCCCTTCTCGCGGGCGAACTCGCCGGTCTGCTCGAACGAGATCGTGATCTCGGGGGCCTTCTCCTTGACGCGGTCCTTGAAGCCGTTCGTGCGCTCGGTGGTGACGTTGTTGCCGGGGGCGCCCAGCAGGATGGCGACCTTGCCCTTGCCCGACAGTGCCTCGATCATCCGGTCTGCGGCGCGCTTGCCCTGCTCGTAGAAGTCCGAGCCGATGAAGGTCAGGTAGTCGCTGCACGCCTTGGCGTTGATCTTGCGGTCGACCGTGATGATGGGGATCTTCTTGGCGGCGGCCTGCTGGAGCACGGGCTCCCAGCCGTCGGAGTTCAGCGGGGCGATGACCAGGAGCTGCACGCCCTGCGCGATGAGCTGCTGGACGTCGGTGATCTGCTTGGAGAACTGCGACTGGGCGTTGGTGACCTTGAGGTTCGTGATGCCCAGCTTGGCGGCCTCGTCCTTGATGGACTTGGTCTCCGCGATGCGGAACGGGTTGGCCTCCTTCTCCGACTGGGAGAAGCCGACCGTGGCCGTCTTGAGGTCGAACTTCGTGCCGCCGAACTGCTGCAGCGTGCACGTCGGCCCGGCCGTGCCGGAGGGCGTCTGGACGACCTGCTGACCGGCCGTACTGGCGGCGGCCGGCGCGCTCTGCGGCTCCTCGGCCTTGGCGCAGGCGGCCGCGGTGAGGAGGACGGCCAGGGCCAACGCGGCTGTCCGGAGATGGGGGGTCATCGCGGTTCCTTCCTATCAGGTGCGGCGCCCGGGCCGCAGGGGCCCGGGCGCGGGGGAGGATCAGCTACAGGTGGGGTTGATCGCGCCCGTCAGCGCCTTGTGCGCGTCGTGGACGCGCTTGACGTCGGGCTTGGTGATCGCCCGGTCGTACGTCATGAGGCCGTTGATCTCGGTCTCGACGTCCGTCGTCTGGGTGTAGATCGCGGCGCTGAGCTGCTCGCAGGCGTGCAGTTTCTTCAGTTCCTCGACCATGTTCACGTAGCGGTTGGTGAGGGCCTCGGGGTCCGGCTCGCCCGCGTAGCCCCAGCCGCCGCCGGACCAGGTGTGGCCGACCACGGGCAGGGCCAGGCCGCCGTACTCGCCGATGACGTTCGCCCGGCCGCCCGACGGCTTGCCGGGGTTGCCGGGGCCCGGGTAGATGTGGAAGTCCTTGACGTCGCCGTTGCCGCCGTCCACGGCGCCGCAGCAGTTGATGCCGCTCATGTTGTTCACCAGGCGCGAGGGGTCCCAGCTCTTGACCAGGTCGGCGACGCGCGCCTGGTCGTACTGGCCCCAGCCCTCGTTGAACGGCACCCACATCACGATCGACGGGCTGCTGCGGTGCTGGTCGACCAGCTCCTTCAGCTCGGCCTCGAACTGCGGCCGGTCGGTGGTGCGGAAGGCCGACGGCATGTCCTGCCAGACCAGCAGGCCCAGCTTGTCGGCGTGGTGGTACCAGCGGTCCGACTCGACCTTGACGTGCTTGCGCACGGCGTTGAAGCCGAGGGCCTTGGTCTGCTCCAGGTCGTAGCGCAGGGCCTCGTCGGTCGGCGGCGTGTAGATGCCGTCGGGCCAGAAGCCCTGGTCGAGCGGGCCGATCTGGAAGACCGGCTGCCCGTTGAGCAGCATCCGGTTGCCGGAGACCGAGATGGAGCGCATCCCGAAGTACGACTCGACCTTGTCGTTCTTGAGCCTGACCTCCAGGTCGTACAGGTGGGGGTCGTCAGGGGACCACAGCTTGGGATCGGGCACCGGGAGCCGCAGCTCCTTGCCGACCTGGCCGCGGACGATGCCGACCACGCGCCGGCCGTCCCTGGCGATCACGGTGGCGGTGCCGGGCGAGCCCTGGACGGTGACGTACAGCGCCTGGCCGCGCAGGTCGGGGGTGGTGTCCACGCGGTCGATGCGGTCCTTGGCGACCGGCTCGATCCAGACGGTCTGCCAGATCCCGGAGACGGAGGTGTACCAGATGCCGCTGGGGTTGAGGCGCTGCTTGCCGATGGCCTGGGCGCCGTTGTCGGTGGGGTCGTACACGCCGACGACCAGCTCCTGCGGGCCCGACCGCCTGAGCGCGTCGGTCACGTCCACGCTGATCCGGCCGTAGCCGCCCTTGTGCGTGGTGACCTGCCTGCCGTTCACGTGGACCGTGGCGTCCCAGTCCACCGCGTCGAGGTGCAGCAGCAGCCGCTCGCCGCGCCAGGTGCGGGGCACCTCGAACGTGCGGCGGTACCACATGCGCTCCTCGTGCCGCCCGATGCCGGACAGCTGCGACTCCACCGGGTACGGCACCACGATCCGCTCGGGCAGCTCCTTGCCGTAGGGGGCGGCCTCGCCCTCCTTGGCCGGGGCGAACTGCCAGGTGCCGTTGAGGCTGCGCCACCGGTCGCGGACGAGCTGCGGCCGGGGGTACTCGGGCAGCGGGTTCGCCGGGTTCATGTCGTCGGCGAACTTGCTCTTGAGCACGTAGGTGGAGGCGTTGACCACGTGGGCGAAGGGGTAGGCGGCCAGCGGGGTGCCGTCGGCGTAGGCGATGCCGCCGGCGCCGTCATAGGAGGTGCGGACGGTGCCGCCCGCCTTCGACGGGACCGGGTACCGCAGCTTGAGCTCGACGGTCTCCGGGCTCTTCTGCACCGCGGAGGTGACCGGCCAGGCCGCGGCGCCGACCGTGACGGCCAGCTTCCTGGCCGCGTCGGCGGGGAGCGCGGCCAGCGGCTTGGCGTACGTCAGGGTGGCGACGTCACCGGCGGTGTTCAGGCGGGCGTCGTAGGGCCCGTCCGGCTGGAAGTCCGCGGGCACGGTGAGCGCGTCCATGGGGACGACGGCCTTCGGCTGACTCGGGCTCTGCCAGCGCAGGCGCAGGTTGGCGCCGCCGAAGTGCTCGAAGTACTCGACCTTGATGTCGTACTCGCGGCCCGCTTCGAGGGCGATCGGGGTGCCGATCTGCTCCCGGTCCCAGTCGTCCACCCAGTGGTCGATGATCGGCTTACCGTCCACCCAGAGGCGGAAGCCGTTGTCGCCGATGATGGAGAAGGTGTAGCTCTCGGTGTACTCGGCGGTGATCTGGCCGGTCCACCGTACGGTGACGTCGTCCTCCCTGCCGGTCAGCAGCTTGAACGTCGGGTTCAGGTCGGCCAGCTCGAGGTTCGGGTCGATGATGCTCGCCTTGAGCTCGGCGAAGTCGAACTTTCCCGCCGCCGAGGCGAGGTAGTAGTCGCCGCGCAACCCGTTCCGCTCGGGAAGGGCTGTCGACTGGGCGGAGGCGGGGGCCGGCATGTGCCATAACACGGACATCAACACGGACATCAGCACGGCCAGCAGCAACGCAAGGCGCTTACGCACGGGGGGTCCTTTCGAAACGCGCCGATCAGGTTCGGACAGCTTTTGACCCTGACACGCTCCAAAGTAAGCACCGGCGGACCGAGGCGGTCAAGATTTCCGATCAAATTCGTTCTCGTTCGGTCAGAGGTGAACTCATGTTGGCGCGTCTACTATGATCGGGACGTGAGCGACACGCAGAGCGACGGACGCCGGCCCGTGTTCGCCGCTGAACGCCGGCAGCGCATCCTCGAGCTGGTGCGCGCCAACGGCGCCGTGTCGCTGCGCGAGCTGGCCCAGGCCGTCCACTCCTCCGAGGTGACCGTCCGCCGCGACCTGCGCGCGCTGGAGTCGGAGGGCCTGCTCAACCGCCACCACGGCGGCGCGACCCTGCCCGGCGAGCTGTCGCGCGAGGCCGGCTACGCGCACAAGGTCTCCCTGGAGTCCGCCGAGAAGGCCGCCATCGCCGATCTGGCCGGCGCCCTCGTGGAGGACGGCGACGCGATCGTGATCGGTCCCGGCACCACCACGCAGGAGTTCGCCCGCCGCCTGACCAGGCACTCCGAGCTGGCGGTGGTGACCAACTCGCTGCTGGTCGCCCAGGTGCTGGCCGGCTCGCCGCGGATCGAGGTGATGCTGACCGGCGGCACGCTGCGCGGCTCGATCCTGGCCCTGGTGGGCAGCGCCGCCGAGCACTCCCTGGCCGGGCTGCGGGTGCGCCGGGCGTTCGTCTCGGGCAACGGGCTGACCGCCGAGCGTGGCCTGTCGACGCCGAACATGCAGGTGGCGGGGGTGGACCGGGCACTGGCGGCGGCCGCCGAGGAGGTCGTGGTGCTGGCCGACCACACCAAGATCGGCGTGGACACGATGGTGCAGACCGTCGCGCCCGACCGCATCGACCACCTGGTGACCGACGACTCCGCGCCGCGCGACGTGCTCGACGAGCTGAGCGCGCGCGGCGTCCGCCTGCACGTCGCCCAGTTCTGATCGCTCTGCTGATCGCCTTTTCTGATCGAATGTGACAATCCCGTTACTGGAACGTTTCCTTTCCGGACCACGATCGAGGCGGAGGCAACCGTGCTACAGGTGGCTGGCGTTCTCAAGGCGTTCCAGGGTGTCACCGCCCTCGACCACGTGACCCTGTCCGTGCGCACCGGCGAGGTGCACGCCCTGATCGGCGGCAACGGAGCGGGCAAGTCGACCCTCGTCAAGGTGCTGTCGGGCGTCCACCAGCCGGACGCGGGCGAGCTGCGCCTCCTCGGGGAGCCGGTCAGGTTCGCCGGGCCGGCCGACGCCAGGCGCGCGGGGATCGCCACGATCCACCAGGAGACGAACCTCGTACCGACGATGAGCGTGGCCCGCAACCTGCTGCTCGGCAGGGAGCCCAGGGGCCGGCTCGGGCTGATCGACTCGGCCGCGGTGCACGCCCGCGCCGGGGAGGTGCTGGCCGCGTACGGGCTGGAGGTGGACGTGCGCCGCCCGCTCGGCTCGCTGGGCGAGGGCGCCCGCCAGATCGTCGCCCTGGCCCGCGCGGCCTCGGCGGACGCCCGGCTGGTCATCATGGACGAGCCCACCACCGCGCTCGACCACGCCGAGCTGGAGACCCTGTTCGGGGCCGTGACCAGGCTGCGCGAGGAGGGCCGCTCGGTCATCTACGTCACGCACCGGCTGGAGGAGCTCTACGGGATCTGCGACCGCGTCACGGTGCTGCGCGAGGGCCGGGTCGTGCACACGGGTCCGCTGGCCGGCCTCGACCGGCTGCGGCTGGTCTCGCTCATGCTGGGCCGGCCGTTCCACCCGGTGGAGCCCGCCCTCCAGGCGGGCGAGCCGGACGTGCCCGCCGACGCGCCGGTGCTGGAGGCCAAGGGCCTGACCCGGCAGCACGTGCTGGACGGGGTGTCGCTCGTGATGCGGGCCGGCGAGGTGGTCGGCCTCGGCGGGCTGCTCGGCGCCGGCCGCAGCGAGACCGCCCGCGCGATCGCGGGGGTGCTGCCGGTGGACGCCGGGCAGGTCACGGTGGCCGGCTCGGCGGCGCGCAAGTGGTCGATCAGGAGCGCCGTGCGCGCCGGGATCGGCCTGGTGCCGGAGAACCGGAAGACCGAGGGCATCGTGCCCACCCTCTCGGTACGCGACAACATCGCGCTGGCCGCCCTGCCGCGCCTGTCACGGGCCGGGATCGTGTCGGACGCGCAGGTGGACGCCATCGTGGCGACGTTCATGCGGCGGCTGGGCATCAAGGCGGTCTCGCCCCGCCAGCCGGCCGGGGAGCTGTCGGGCGGCAACCAGCAGAAGGTGCTGCTGGCCCGGTGGCTGGCCATGCACCCCAAGGTGCTGCTGCTGGACGAGCCGACCAGGGGCGTGGACGTGGCCACCAAACTGGAGATGCAGGCGCTGCTGGACGAGCTGGCCGTGGACGGGCTGGCCATCCTGCTCATCTCCTCCGACGTCGCCGAGCTCGTCGAGAACTGCGACAGCGTGGTGGTCCTCAGGGACGGCGCGATCACCGACCAGCTCACCGGCCCCGAGGTCACCGAGGACCGCCTGCTGGCGGCCCTGGCGAAGGACTAGCGGGGTGCGGGTGCCGCGTCGGGCAGGGCGATTCCCGGGGTCATGCGGGGCACACGAGGGTGCTAGGGTCGCGCCATGCCACGTACGGACAGGGCGTCGCGGTTGATCGCCGCGCGACCCGATCGTGTCTGGGCCGCGCTCGTCGATCGCGAGGCGCTCGCGGCGTGGCTCCCGCCGGCCGGGATGACCGGCAGGTTCGAGCGATTCGACGCCCGGCCGGACGGGTCGTACCGGTTGGTGCTGACCTACTCCGACGCGTCCGGCGCCGCCGGCAAGGCGACCGTCGATTCCGACATCGTCGAGGCGCGCTTCGTCGACATCGTCCCCGGCGTGCGGGTCGTGCAGGCGGTGGACTTCGTCTCCGACGATCCTGCCTACGCCGGCACGATGACCATGATCTGGGAGGTCACCGCCGTCGGAGCGGGGACGCGGGTCGACATCGTCGCCGACGACGTCCCGGACGGCATCTCCGCGGCGGACCACGCCGAGGGGCTCGCCTCTTCCCTGACGAACCTGGCCGCCTACGTGGAGCGTTAGCCCTCGCCGATGCCGCGTCAGGCGATGTCCGTCCTCCGCAAGGTCGCGACGTGTCACCGGATCTCTAGTAGACCGAGATGTGCGGGTGGTCGTAGTGGTTGGCCGTCGTGCCGCCCCGGTCGGACATGGTGCGCCATGAGCCCGTCCTGACGTGCCAGATGCGCTGCCGGAAGATGATGTACATGATCCCCAGCCGCTTGGCGTTCTTGATCGCCCAGGCGGCGATCTGGTCGCCGCGCTCCAGCTCGGCCGCCGACGGCATCGCGCCGCCCCGGCTCAGCATGAAGTCGCAGGCCCGGCCGAGCGGGTGCTCGCCGCCGTCCTGGATCGCCCGGTAGCAGCCGATCCCGTACGGCACCTCGAACCGCTCCTGGATGAGCTGCTTGACCAGCCGCATCCGGGGCGTGATGTGGTCCGGCCCCTCGGGGAGCTGCGGCACCCACGTGCCGTCGGGCCGCCGCACCCCCGGCGCCGTGTAGAGCTGGTCGATCTTGTCCTTGATCCGCTCGATCTGCTTCTCGGCCTTGGCCTTGCGCTCCTCCAGGTCCTCGACGGTCTCCTCGAGCTCCCCGGAACGCGCGGCGGCCTCGTCCTTGGCCTGCCGGTGGGTGTTCCTGACGGCGGCGTAGCCGCGCAGCCTGGCGTCCTGCACGTCGATCAGGTGCTGGGTCAGCGCCATCCGGCCGAGCAGGCCGGAGGGGTCCTGGCTGCTGCTGAGCAGGGCGATCTGGCCGGGCTCGCCGCCCATGTACTTGGCCAGCGCCATGGCGCGCAGCTCGGCGGACTGGCGGTCGTAGACCTCCTGGGCGGCGGCCAGCTTCTCGCGGGCCGCCTTCTCGGCCTTCTCCGCCTTCTCCCTGGCGATGCGGCTGTTGTAGTACTCGGTGATGAGCTTGTCCGAGTCCTTCTGCAGCGCGGCCAGTTCCTTCTTGAGCTGCTTGACCGTGGGCTTGGGATCGGCCTGGGCCGGTGCCGCCGCGAGCAGGAGCACCACGGCCAGCGCGGCGCTCGTGCCCCGCCACGTGCGGGGCGTGCGGGCAGGCCGGTCGGCGGAGGACGCAACCGCCACTCTTCTCCTTACCCCGAGCCACAGGGCAGGTTCCGGTCATGAACTATTCAGCCCGGGGGGACGCCCTCTATCCGACGCACGATAGTAGGGGATCAGCGCCACCGGCGTGCAAATCAGCCTTTTTCACCATCGCGGGGCCGGCGTACCCTGCGGACCACGATCTGCCGTCCGAGCAGCACCGATCCGGGCACCACCAGGACCAGCCCGAGCAGGCCGGATCCCACCCCGACGCCGACGTCGGCGTCCACCACCCCGTCGCCGTCGCCGCCGAGCAGCGGAAGACCGAGGGACACGCTGATCGAGATCGAGATCAGCGGCCCTCTCTCCCTGGTCGGCGGCGGCTCGGGCGCGCTCGACGTGGGGGGCCGGGTGGCGGGCGGCTGCTCGCCGTTGCCGGGCGGGTCGCTGGCGGGAGGGTCGTTGTCCGGGGGTGAGCTGGTGGGCGGGCGGGTGGTCGGCGCCGGCCCGCCGGTCCGCGTGGGCTCCCTGGTCGGTTCCTTCGTGGGGTCGCGCGTGGGCTCCCTGGTCGGTTCGCGGGTGGTCGCCCCGCCGGTGGGCCCGCCGGTGGGGCGGCCCGTGGGCCGGCCCGTGCCCTGGGGCGGCCCGCCCGTGGGCGGCGTGGTCGGCAGGCCCGCGTACGTGATGGTCGGCGTGATGGGCCCGCTCCCCGTGGGCTCCTCGGAGGGCACGGCCTCGGAAGGCGTCGGCTCGACCGGCGACGGCGAGCCGGGGGTGAACGGCGGGGCCGACGTGGCGGGCGGCAGGGCGGCGCCGCTCCGCTGGTCGGGCGTGTCGCCCAGGATCACGAACGCCGACGCCACGGCCGCCGCCGTCGCCAGCACCAGGCCACCGGTCACCGCGAACTTGCCGACCGGCGTGAGCGTGCTCTGGAACATGCTCGTGGTGCCGCCGCCACCACCGTCCGTGGCCGCCTGGGGCTTCGGCAGCAGCGCGGCCAGGGGCAGCGTGAGGATCCCGAGCCCGGTACGCCCCCGCAGCTCCCATTCCTCCCCGTACGCCGCCCGCGCGACCTCCTCCAGCTCCTCCAGGAACGCCTCCGCCGACTCCGGGCGGCCCGTGGGGTCCTTGGCCAGGCCGTGCTCGACCAGCGGGCGCAGCGGCTCCGCGACGTCGTCCAGCGGGGGCGGCACGTGCTGGTGCTGGTAGGCCAGGGCGGCCACGTTCTCGCCCTGGAAGGCACGGTGCCCGGTCAGGCACTCGTAGAACACCAGGCTCGCGGCGTACACGTCGGTCGCCGGTCCGGCCGGGGCGTCGTCCCACTGCTCGGGCGCCATGTATGACGGGGTGCCGGCGAGCGTGGCCGTCTCCCCGAAGTGCGCCGCCACGCCGAAGTCGACGAGCTTGCTGTCGCCGTCCTGGGTGATCAGGACGTTCTCGGGCTTGAAGTCGCGGTGCACGATCCCGTGCCGGTGCGCCTCGGCCAGCCCCAGCAGGGCGCCCTTCAGCACCGCGAGCGCGGCCTCGGCGCCGGTCGCGCCCTCGTGCTCCAGCAGCCGGCGCAGCGTGATGCCGTCGACCAGCTCCATCACGATGACGGCGTCGTCGTCGCCCTCGACGTAGTCCAGCAGGCGGGCGGTGTGGGGGCTGTCGATCTCCCGGATGACCTGGGCCTCGGCCCGGAACCGCGCGACGAACCGGGCGTCCTCGCGTAGGGCTTCGGATAAGTGCTTGATCGCGACCGCGAGCCCGTCGGACTCGCGCACGGCGAGCATCACCCGGCCGGTCCCACCGTGGCCGAGTTCCCGGATCTCCGTGTAGCCGGGAACTTCCATCCTGGGACCTCCTGAGCCGATAAAGATCCTTATGTCAGGACGCTATCCCGGCGTCACAGGCCGTGTCGAGCCCCTTCGCGCGAGTAACCACCACCCTGCTGCAATCGGTATTTTTACTACTTCTTATAGTAGTTCCGTGTCACTCACAGATCATCTGCGCCACTGGCTCGGTGCGTGGCCACCGCAGGAGAAACTGCAGGTCACAGGCTCGGTGCGACGCACCGAACCCGGCTGGGACGGCCGCGTCTACCCGGCGCTCGGCGTCGGCTCACCCGACGGGGCTGTGCTGTCGGTGGCGCCGGAGCACGTGGGGCGGGTGACGGCCGCGCGATCCCTGAGAGAGGTGCCCGAACTGGTCGGGTACGCGGAGCGCGGCTGGTTCGAGGCCGTCTTCCGGTGGAGCACCCGGCCGGCCCCGCTGCCGGACGCCGGGCAGTGGATGCCCGCCGACGCGCCGGGCGTGCCGGACTGGCTCTGGCCGTTCGGCGGGGAGGTGCTGGTGGCGGTGGACCCTGACTCGGGCGAACACCTGGCCGGCGTGGGGATCAAGCGCCACGACGGGTACGGGCGGGAGTTGTCGGTGGTGACGGCCCCGGCGGCGCGCGGGCGCGGGCTGGCCCGGCGGCTGGTGGCACAGGCGGCGCGGCGGGTGCTGGACGAGGGGGCGGTGCCCACGTACCTGCACGCGCTCACGAACACGGCGTCGGCGGCCGTGGCGAACGCCGCCGGCTTCCCGGACCGCGGCTGGACCGCCTTCGGCGTCGCCGAACGCTGACCCACCCCGAGCACCTTCGCCCCCCGCACCGCCCCGACCCGCCCTGACCGGCCTGAAGGGTCCTGACCGACACAGCGGATCAGACGGCCCCAGGATCGGGCACCCGCCAGTACCGCCCGAGACGCCCGCGGCGGCAAGGAGGACGCTACGCGCGGCGCGGCGGGTCACGCCGCCCCGCGACCCGGGTGAGCGCCGGAACGGCCGGGACTTCGGTCGGGACAGGAGGGTGCGGGCGCTACGGGCGGCGCCTCGGATCAGGCGGCGCCGGGGGTCGGGGCGGCGCCGGGACGGTCCGGGATACCAGCGGCGGTGAGGAGGGTGCGGACGTTGCGGGCGGCTGTGCGGCCGGCGCGGTTGGCGCCGATCGTGCTGGCCGACGGGCCGTAGCCGACGAGCTGGAGCCGGGGCTCCCGCAGCACCCGTGTGCCGTCCACGCGGATGCCCCCGCCCGGCTCCCTGAGGCGGAGCGGGGCAAGGTGGTCGAGGGCCGAGCGGAAGCCGGTGGCCCAGACGATCGTGTCGGCCGCGACGTACCCGCCCCCGTCCCAGGTGGCCCCGTCCGCCACGACGCGGTCGAACATCGGCAGCCGCTCCAGCGCCCCCTTGGCCAGCGCGTCCCTGACGACGGCGTTGTAACGCAGGCCGGTCACGCTGACGACGCTCTGCGGCGGCAGGCCGGCGCGTACGCGCTCCTCCACCAGGCCGACCGCCTCCCGCCGGGCCTCCTCGCTGAATTCCTCCTCCGCGAAGACGGGCGGCCGGCGCGTGACCCAGGTCGTCGCGGCGGCCACGCCGGCGACCTCCGAGAGCACGTGCATGGCCGAGTGCCCGCCGCCGACCACGACCACCCGCCGCCCCGCGAACTCCTCCGGCCCCCGGTATCCGGCGTAGTGCAGCTGACGGCCCGCGAACCCGGCCGCGCCCGGGTAGTAGGGCCAGTACGGCCGGGTCCACGTGCCGGTGGCGTTGACCACGGCCCGGACCGCCCACTCCCCCGCGTCCGTCGCGACCACCAGCCGCTCCCCCGCCCCGTCGTCGCGGACGGCCGTGACGCGCACCGGCCGCACGACGTCGAGCCCCGTCACGCGCTCGTAGTCGGCGTAGTAGGCGGGGACCACCTCGGCGGCGGGCCGCCGCCCGTCCCCCTCGGCCGGCTGGGGCAGGCCGGGCAGGTCGAAGACGCCGTGCACCTTGTCCATGGTGAGCGAGGGCGAGCGGTGGCGCCACGCCCCGCCGGCACCGTCGGCCGCGTCCAGCACGACCGGCTCGAACCCGAACCTCCGCAGGAAGTACGCGCTGGACAGCCCCGCCTGCCCGGCGCCGATGACCACGACCTCGCTCAGCTCCACGACACACGTCAACCGCGCCGCACCCGCCGCTCTTCCCCCGGCCCGGGACGCCGGTACAAGAACGCTAGTGCAGGGACGCCAGCGCAAAACGCCGGTGCAGGGACGCCGGTGCAGGAACGCCGGGCCTGCCTGCCCGGACGCCGGCACCGGGGAGGTTCAAGCCCGTCTGCCGCCGCCCGCCGGGACGGGGGCGGTCGAGCCGCGGACGACCAGTTCCGTCGCCAGCTCCACGTGATGCGAGTCGACCCTCGCCCCGGCCGCGAGCCGCAGCGCGGTCCGCAGCGCGACCCCGCCCATCTCGCGCAGCGGCTGCCGGACGGTGGTCAGCGGCGGCGAGGTGACCTGGGCGATCTGCGTGTCGTCGAACCCCACGATGCTGAGGTCCTCGGGGATGCGCAGGCCCCGCGCCCGCGCCGCCTCCATGATCCCGACGGCCATCTCGTCGCTGCCCGCGAAGATGGCCGTCGGTGCGTGCGGCAGGTCGAGCACCGCCGCCCCGCCCTCCACCCCGTCCTGGTAGTGGAAGTGTCTCGAGCGCACGTAGCCGGGCAGGACCGGCGCCCCCTCGGCCTCCATGGCGGCGCGGTAGCCGTGCAGGCGCGCCTGGTTGCAGGCCGCGGTGGCCGGGCCGCCGATGTAGGCGATGCGCCGGTGCCCGAGGGAGAGCAGGTGGTGGGTGGCGGCCAGCCCGCCGGCGAAATTGGTCGAGCCGATGCTGGTGACCCGGGTGCGCGGCAGGTTGAGCGGGTCGATGAGGACCAGCGGCAGGCGGGCCCTGGCCAGCGCGGCCGGCTGGCCCGCGGTCAGCTCGCCGGTGACGGCGATCAGCGCGCGGCGCCCGGCCGCGACCAGCTCGCGGGCCCAGGCGGTGGTGCGCTCGGTGCCGCTCCTGATGCTGACCACGATCCCGACGCCGGCCTCGGCCCCGGCCGCCACCGCGCCCTGGATGATCTCGGTGGAGTAGGCGTTGAGGTCGGCGTCGAACTGCACCTCGACCGTGGCCAGCCCGGAGGGCTCGCGGCGCGGCGCCGGGCCGACGTAGTCGTGCTGGCGCAGCAGCGACTGCACGAGCGAGCGGGTGGCCGGCGCGACGTCGCTGCGGCCGTTGAGCACCTTGGAGACGGTCGCGACCGACACGCCGGCCGAGGCCGCGACGGTGGCGAGCGTGGCGCGCCTAGAACTGGCCGGCATCTGCACCCCCTTGCCGCCGCCCGGCGGAGCCCGCGCGCGCATCGGCGCCCACGTCAGCGCCCACGTCAGCGCCCACGTCAGCGCCCACCTCGGCGCCCACGTCAGCGGGGGTGACGAGCCGCCGGTCGTGGCCGACGTACCGCGACGGGCCGGTCAATCGTACGACGCCCCGGCAGGGCAGGTCGGCCGCCGAGGTGCCGACCAGCACCTCGACGTCCCCGGGCTCGACGACCCGGCGCAGGTCGCGGCCGGTGAAGGCGGTGCGGTCGGCGTGTACGCGGAAGCTCACCTCCGTGCTCCCGCCCGGCTCCAGCCGGACCCGCGCGAACCCGGCCAGCTGCCGCACCGGCCTGGTGACCTGGGCCAGGACGTCGTGCAGGTAGAGCTGGACGACCTCCTCCCCGGCCCGGCCGCCGGTGTTGCGGACGGTGACCGTCGCCGTGAACTCCCCGTCGGTGGGGACCTCGGTGTCGCTGATCCGCAGGCCCGCGACCTCGAAGGTGGTGTAGGAGGCGCCGTAGCCGAAGGGGAACAGCGGGCTCGGGTCGAGGTTGCTGATGCCGTGGCTGTCGGTGCCCAGGGGCGGTTGCAGGTAGGTGCCCGGTTGCCCGCCGGGGCCGCGCGGGATCTGCACGGGCAGCCGGCCCGCGGGCTGGATCCGGCCGGAGAGCACGCCGGCGATGGCCGCGCCGCCCTCCTCGCCGGGCATGAACGCCTGTACGAGCGCGGCGGCGCCGGCCCGTACCTCGCCCAGCGCGTACGGCCGCCCGGAGACGACGACCACGACCACCGGCGTGCCGGTGGCGGCCAGCTCGGCCAGCAGGTCCGCCTGGGCGCCCGGCAGCCGCAGGTCCTCGGCGTCGCAGCCCTCGCCCGAGGTGCCGTGCCCGAACAGGCCGGCCAGGTCGCCCACCACGGCCACGCACACGTCCGCCTCGCGGGCGGCGGTCACGGCGGCGGCGAAGCCGGAGCGGTCGTCGCCGCGCACCTCGCAGCCCTGCTCGTAGCGGATCTCGGCATCGGGCAGCTCCGCCCTGAGCGCTTCGAGGACGCTGGGCGCCTCGACGCCGAGCCCGAGTCCGGGGTGGCGGGGCAGCACGTGGTTGGGGAAGGCGTAGCAGCCCATGAACGTGCGGGGGTCGTGCGCGGCGGGCCCGACGACGGCGACCCGGCGCGGCGCGGGCCGTCCCTCGCCGAGCAGGGGCAGCGCGGTCCCGGCGGTGAGCAGGATGACCGACCGCTCGGCCAGCTCCCTGGCCAGGGCGCGGTTGCCCGGGGAGTCGAGGTCGGTGGAGGCGGCCCCGGCGACCGAGCCCTCGGGCGTCCAGTCCGGGTCGAGCAGCCCCAGCTGGACCTTCTGGGTGAGCAGGCGGCGCACCGCCCGGTCCACGACCGCCTCCGGCAGCTCGCCGGAGCGCACCCGCTCGGCGAGGTGCTGCCCGAAGCCGAGGGTGTCGGGCAGCTCGACGTCGACCCCGGCGGCCAGCGCGTGCACGCCGGCCTGCTCGGGGTCGGCGGCGACGCGGTGCATGGTGGCCAGGAACGGGACCGCCCAGTAGTCGGAGACGACGGTGCCGGTGAAGCCCCATTCGCCGCGCAGCACGTCGGTCAGCAGCCAGGAGTCGGCCACGGCGGGGACGCCGTCCACGTCGGAGTAGGAGTTCATCACCGCGCGGGCGCCGCCGAGCGCGATGGCGGTCTCGAACGGCGGCAGGATCATGTCCATCAGCTCGCGCCGCCCCATCGGCACCGGGCCGTGGTTGCGGGCCGCCCGCGAGGCCGAGTAGCCGGCGAAGTGCTTGAGGGTGGCGATGATGCCGGCGCTCTCCAGCCCGCGCACGTAGGCGGCGCCGAGCATCGAGACGAGGTACGGGTCCTCGCCCATGGTCTCCTCGACCCGCCCCCACCGGTAGTCGCGCACCACGTCGAGGACCGGCGACAGCCCCTGGTGCACGCCCACGGCGGCCATGTCGCGGCCGATCGCGGCCGCCATCCGGGCCACCAGCTCCGGGTCGAACGTGGCCGCCCAGGCGATGGCCGCGGGGTAGACGGTGGCGCCGTAGGCGGTGAAGCCGGTCAGGCACTCCTCGTGCACGATCGCCGGGATGCCGAGCCTGGAGCGCTCGACGACGGCCCGCTGCAGGCGCACGACCTCCGCCGCGCCCTGCTCGGGGGTGACCGGGGCGCTGCCGTGGACGCGGGTCAGGTGGCCGAGCCCGTGACGGGCCGCCTCTTCCAGGGGTATCGTGCCCGACGCGGCGAACACGTCCTGCATCGGCGCGACGTTGAGCGTCTCCGCCCCGGGCTCCGGCTCGGCCTCCTGCATGTCGTTGCCGATCCACCGGCTGCCGAGCTGGCCGATCTTCTCTTCCAGGGTCAGCTCCGCAAGGAGGGCGTCGACTCGGTCGGCCACGGCGAGCGCCGGGTCCTGCCACGGGCGCAGGGCCCTGTCCGCCGTCGGTGTCCGATCAAGAGCCGTCATGTACTGCGCTCCTTAAAGAGGTGCGGTGCTGTCGTAAGTTTTCGAAAATGTTTCGACACCTGGACGACACTCCGCGCGGAACCTTCGGTCTCACGGACCCCCAGCTGAAGGCACGCGCGAAAGTACCTTACACGTGACCCGCCGGAAATCCAGTGGTTGCCTGATCGACAAACTCTTGACACCTTTATTCCCGAAACCTAGATTGGCGACCCCCGCGGTCATGTCGAAAATGTTTCGATGAGCTGACATTGGGAGGAGTGGACGAGCGGCATCGGTACGGTGCCGATCCACGACCGCCGGCCATCGCACCCAGTGATCAACGAGCCGCATCCCCAGCCCGCGGCACTCGAGTATGGAGATCAGCGTGGAGTCCAGGAAAACCTCTCGCCGCACCTTCCTCAGCCTCTCCATGGGCGTTCCCCTGGGAGCCGCCCTCGCCGCCTGCGGCGGCTCGGGGCCCACCCAAACCGGTGCGGGCGGCACCGGCACCGGCGCCACGAGCGGCGGCGGTGGCGCCGGCGCCACGTATTGGTACCTGTCGACCCAGCCGCAGGAAGGCGTGCGCACCAGGACCGTCGAGCGCCACAACCAGGCCAACCCGAACGGCAAGATCACCGGCACGACCTTCCAGAACGACGCGTTCAAGACGAAGATCAAGACGGCCATCGGGGCCGGTCAGGCGCCCACCCTCATCTGGGGCTGGGGCGGCGGCACGCTGCGCAGCTACGTGCAGGCCGGCCAGGTCGAGGACCTGACCTCGTGGTTCGACCAGAACACCGCCGTCAAGGACAAGCTGTTCCCCTCCTCCTTCGGGGCGGCCACCATCGACGGCAAGATCTACGCGATGCCCTGCGAGACCTTGCAGCCGATCGTCCTGTACTACGACAAGCGGGCCTTCGACAAGATCGGCGCCGAGCCGCCCCAGACGTGGGGCGACATCCTGGACCTGGTGCCCAAGTTCAACGCCAAGGGCATCGCGCCGTTCTCCCTCGGCGGCCAGTCACGCTGGACGAACATGATGTGGCTGGAGTTCCTCTTCGACCGCCTCGGCGGACCCGAGGTCTTCCAGGCCGTCTTCGACGGCGAGAAGGACGCCTGGAACAACCCGCTCGCGATCCAGGCCCTGGGCGAGGTGCAGAAGCTGGTCAAGGCCAACGGGTTCGTCAAGGGCTTCTCCTCGATCACCGCCGACTCCAACGCCGACCAGGCGCTGCTGTACACCGGCAAGGCCGCCATGATGCTGCACGGCGGCTGGACGTACGGCAGCATGTCCACCGACGGCGGCGACTTCGTCTCCGGCGGCAACCTCGGTTACATGAACTTCCCGCCGATCGACGGCGGCAAGGGCGACCCCGGCAACACCGTCGGCAACCCCGGCCAGTACCTCTCGATCTCCTCCAAGGCCACGGCCGAGCAGAAGGAGATCGCCAAGAAGTTCTTCACCGGCGCGCTGACCGACGACACCGCGGTCAAGGACTGGGTCGGGACCGGCGCCGTCCCGATCATCAAGGGCGCGGACGCGCAGTTCGCCACCTCCAAGGACAAGGACTTCCTGACCTTCGTCTACAACATCGCCGTCAACGCCAAGACCTTCGCGCAGTCCTGGGACCAGGCGCTCAGCCCGACCGCCGCCGAAGTGCTGCTGGACAACATCTCCAAGCTGTTCCAGATGTCGATCTCGCCGCAGGAGTTCGCCACGAACATGAACGCGGTCATCGGCAAGTGAGCGCCGTCACGACCACCGCCAGGCCCGCGGCTCGCGCGGGCCGTGGCGGCTCACTGGGATGGATGACCATCCCGGCACTCGTGTTCTTCCTCGGTTTCGCCGTGATCCCCCTGGTCGGGGTGCTCGCTCTGAGCTTCGCGCAATGGGACGGGCTCGGTGCGATCAGCGTCGCCGGCTTCGACAACTGGGCGGCGATCCTGAGCGACCCGGGCCTGCCGCACGCACTCTGGGTGACGTTCCTCCTCATGGCCGTGTCGTGGGCGGTCCAGACGCCGGCGAGCATCCTGATGGGCGCGTTCCTGGCCGGGCAGCAGCGTTACCGGGCGATCCTGTCGGTCCTGTTCTTCATCCCGCTGCTGCTCAGCTCCGCGGCCCTCGCGATCACGTACAAGGCGCTGCTCGACCCGAACTTCGGGCTCGGCGCGGGCCTGGGGATCCCCATCCTCGTCCAGGACTGGCTGGGCGAGCCGATCCTCGCCTTCAGCGTGGTGATCTTCGTGGTGTCCTGGCAGTACATCCCGTTCCACTCGCTGATCTACCAGGGCGGCATCCGCCAGATCCCGCGCTCGATGTACGAGGCCGCGGAGCTGGACGGCGCGGGCCGGGTACGCAGGTTCTTCAGCATCACGCTGCCGCAGCTCAAGTACACGATCATCACGTCCTCGACGCTGATGGTGGTCGGGTCGCTGACCCTCTTCGACCTGATCTTCGTGCTGACCGCGGGGGGTCCCGGTGACGCCACCCGGGTGCTCGCGGTCGACATGTACAAGCGCGGCTTCATGGCCAATCTCATGGGCCCGGCCAGCGTGATCGCGATCATCCTCGTCCTCGTCGGCCTTGCCCTGTCGCTGCTGCTGCGCCGGCTCGGCGGCCGCGACTCCAGTCACAGCCAGCTAGAAGGGGCCTGACGCATGACGACCGCCCCCACCACCAGGGCCCCGGAGCAGCTCGGCACCGCCAAGGCGGACCCGCGCCACCGCCGCAGCACCTCGCGCGGCAAGGAGCGCCCCAACTACCTGGCCGGGTTGACCAGCGTCCTGTGGCTGCTGATCGTGGTCGTGCCGATCTACTGGATCGTCATCACGAGCTTCAAGTCCCAGTCGCGCTACTACCTGGAGAACCCGTTCGCCCCGCCGTCGGAGCCGACGCTGGCGAACTACCGGCTGGTCATCGAGTCGGACTTCGTGCAGTACTTCATCAACAGCGTCATCGTCACGATCGGCGCCGTGGTGCCTGCCGTGGCGGTCAGCTTCATGGCGGCGTACGCGATCGTGCGCGGCGCCGACCGGAACCGGCTGCTGCGCTGGACGAACTCGCTGTTCCTCATGGGGCTGGCCATCCCGCTGCAGGCCACGATCATCCCGGTCTACCTGATCATCATCCAGCTCGGCCTGTACGACTCGCTGATGGCGATGATCCTGCCGTCGATCGCGTTCGCGATCCCCTTGTCGGTGCTGGTCCTGTCGAACTTCATCAGGGATGTGCCGAAGGACCTGTTCGAGTCGATGCGGATCGACGGCGCGACCGAGCGCGGGATGCTCTGGCGGCTGGCGTTCCCGCTGGCCCGCCCGGCCGTGGTGACGGTGACGATCTACAACGCGCTGCACATCTGGAACGGGTTCCTGCTGCCGCTGGTGCTCACGCAGAGCCCGGACAAGCGCGTGCTGCCGCTGGCGCTGTGGTCCTTCCAGGAGGAGTACAGCATCAACGTGCCGGCCGTCCTGGCCTCGGTCGTGCTCACCACGCTGCCCATCCTCGTCCTGTACGTGGTGGGCCGCCGCCAGCTCCTCAGCGGCCTGACCGCGGGCTTCAGCAAGTAATGAGGGCGTTCTCGTGGCGGCGCAAGTGCTCGACGTTCATCTCGTAGAAGCGATCGTCGCCGCGGGCGACGTGGTCGGTGAAGGCCGCGTCGCCCGCGGCGGCACGCTCCCGCATGAAGCCGACCAGATGCTCCAGGCGCTTGATCGCGGTCTTCGCCAGCGCCTGCCGGGCGGCCTCGCCGAGCTCGTACGCGTCAGCGAACAGCCGTAGCCGCCGCGCCTGCTCCGCCACCGGGATCCCGTCGCCGTCGCTCGGATCGTGCAGGGGGACGAACCGGTAGGCCGCGTAGGCCACGTCCCAGACGCGCGGTCCGGGGTGCGCCGTGTCGAAGTCGATGAACGCGACCGGCCGGCCCTCCCTGAACACGCAGTTGTACGGGGCCACGTCCGCGTGGCAGATCACCTCGTACGGCTCGACCGCCGGGAAGTACCAGTCACCCTCGCGGAAGAGGCCGACCGTGGCGTCGTGGTATTCGCGCAGCAGCCGGGCCACGGCCACCAGCACCTCATCGGTGCGCACCCATGCGGGCAGCGGGTAGTCGGCGGTCTCGCCCGGCACGAAGTCGAGGACCTCCCGCCCCTGCCCGTCGATCCCGTGGCTCCTGGGCGCGCCGGTGAACCCGCGCCCGGCCAGGTGGCGCAGCAGCCCGTGGACGGCCGGGGTCCAGGGTCCCGCCGGCCTGCGCACCGTGTCGCCCACCCGGACCACGTGGTTGACGCCGCCGCCGGCCAGCACCTCTTCGCCGGGCACCGCCCCTCCTTGATCGCGTCCGGCCAGTGTGCCACGCGTCACGGAGCCGTCGCTTCCCATTTTTCACCGGGCAGACCGGATGCACGGGCGCCATGGACGCACCGCCCGGACTTCCCGTGGTGCTCCTGGTGCTCGTGGTGGACGACGCTCGAGATTTCGGGCGAAGGCGCTCAGGTCGCTCGCGCGATCATCGCCGTGCCCGGAAGGCCACGGCCGTCGTCGAGGTGATCGCCGTCACGAGCACGACCGTGAGCAGGACGCTGTTCAGCGGGTTCCGCCGCCGCGCCGGCGGCTCGAGGCTCTTGACGCGAGAACGGGCCGACCGGGTGGGGGCCGGGGTGGGCTCGGGCTTCGGCGAGGGGAGCACCCGGACCGGCACCACAGGCGGCACCACTGGCGGCGCGGCCGCGCGCACCTCGCGGGGCGGGCGGCGCGGGCACTCCCCCACCACGACCCCGCCCGAGCACACCCCGTCGTGGTAGACGGTCACCTGCGGCACCGTGACCTGGGGCTCCGCCCGCCTGCCGCGCGGCATCGAGATCGACACCCTGGGATCGGGCGAGCGCCGCACCGACACCCTCGGCACCTTCACCCGGGGGCCCACGGTGACGCCCCTGGGCGGGGCGGGCGGGCGCACGGACACCTTCGGCACCGGCCGGGGCGGCACCACCCGGCCGCCTCCCGGCACCGGACGGGGCCGCGCCACCCGGCCGGCTCCCGTCATCCGACGGGGCGGGGCCACGCGGCCGGTTTCCGGCGCCCCGGCGAGCGCCATCCGGCTGACCTCCCGCGCCCCGCCGGGCCACGGCTCGCGGTCGGCCGCGGCGAGGCCGGCCGCCGGGCCCGCGGCGGCCGCCGCGATCAGGGCGGCGGCCAGCAGCAGCGGCGCGCGCCTGACGGCCACGGTCACAACCCCCCGGCGATCCGCGCGAACTCGTCCAGCGCCCCCTGGAACGCCTCCGACCCGACCGCCAGCGGCCCGGCGAACGCGTGCGAGATGTCCCAGGTCAGGTAGATGCCGAAGCCGAGCAGCGCCGCCGTGGCCACCAGCGGCAGCATCGCCAGCCCGCGCGGCCTGGCCCCGGCCAGGAACGGGAAGACGATGACCAGCGCGCCCGTGAGGATCGTCAGGAGCAGCAGCCCTTCGGGCGGCGTCGCGGCGGCGTCGGCGGTGCGTTGCGCGCGGGCCGTGGAGATGGCGCTGATGTGCTCCAGCACGGTCTCCTTGGCGTCCTCCTCGTCGCCGTCGCGGGTCTGGAGCTCGTTGACGCGGCCGCGCAGGTCGTCCATCCGCTCGGCGCCGAGCGGGTGCATCTTGCCCTCGGCCATGAGCGGCCACTCGTCCCGCATCACGAACGTGACATAGTCACGCAGCGACCTGCGCACCTCCTCGGGCGCCGAGCCGGGCAGGTCGGAGGCCGCCCAGTAGGCGTCGACCGCGGACTGGCTCTCGGCGTGGGTGTTGAGCCGGGCGGCGTCGGCGGTGGTCCACGGCACGATGATCGCGATGGCGAACACCAGCAGGAACATGGCCGACAACATCGCCCCCGCGTGCGCGGCGGACGGGCCGTTGGGGTCGCGGTCCTCGCCGGCTCTCTTCACCCGCCTGAACACCAGCGCGGTGAGCGCCACCGCGCCCACCGCCGCCAATATCGAGAGCGTGTACGCCACCATGAAGATCTCCCGGATCTCTTCGGATACGCAGTGTCACATTACTATCACACAGCGCAATGATGGCGTCAGGCCCCTGAAAGGTAAAGTCCCGGGCAAGCCCGCTCCCGCCCGCCCCGCGGCCGCCCCTGACCCGGAAGGCGGCCCGGGCCGCTTTCCCGCCTACGCGCGGGCCGCACGGCCACGCGCGGGAGCCGCCGGACCCGGCGCCGGGTCGGCGCGAACCTGCGCGGCATCGTGGCAGTTGCTCCACGGGGTCCGGCGGGCACCCGTCCCCCCTGCGCGCCCTGGGGGCCTGGCCGTCCCTCCGCGAACGGCCGTGAGGTCCTCCACCTGCGCCCCTCCCACGGGGGACACCTCACATGTTCCGGTCCGGCGGGAGGGCGCGCGTCAGAGTTCGTCCCGGGGATTACCCGGGGTGTGCGGCCCTTCGAGCAGCCGCAGCAGCTCCAGCCAGCCGTGGAACGGCACGGCCCGGTCCGCGTCCTCACGGGTGACCAGCCCGTGGACGCCGTCCGCACCGTACTCCAGCTCCACGATGAACCGCATCACGCCTCCCGGCTCACCGCGAGCGTAAGAGACCCGCCCCGGGACGGCATCCTGGGGATAACCCCTGATTTTCGCGCGGCCTCTGGACAGGTAGACAGGCAACTCTTACTTGAGGCTCCGGCCGTCCCGCGCAACCGTGGGATTCCCCGGGAAGCGGAGGCCGCCATGGCTGAGCCGATCGCGACGTTCGTCGGGCGAGATCAGGAGCTCCGGCACCTGGCGGAGGAGTTCGGGCGCGCCCGTGCCGGGCAGCCGCGGCTGGTGGTGGTGGAGGGGCCGGCCGGGATCGGGAAGACGACGCTGATCCACCGGTTCCTGGAGGGGTGCGGGACGGCGAACGTGCTGTTCACCGATGGTGACGAGGGCGAGGTGCTGCTCCCGTACGGGACGCTGGTCAGGTTGTTCGGCGGGCCGGGCGGGCTGCCGCGGCGGCTGGCCGTGCTGGCGCCCGGGCTCGACGACCCCGCCGGGCTGCCGGACCCGCTGGCGGTCGGGGCGGCCCTGCTGGACGTGCTGAGCGAGCGGCAACTTGGCGAGCCGCTCTGCCTGGTCGTCGACGACGTGCACTGGGCGGACGAGCCGACGTTGCGGGCGCTGACGTTCTGCCTGCGCCGGCTGCGCGTGGACCGGGTGCTGACGGTGCTCATGCTGCGCGACGCGGCCGCGTTGTCGGGTCCCGAAGGCCTGGTACGGCTCGTCGCCGCGCGCTCCACCCGGTTGCGGCTGCCGGGGTTGCGGGCACCCGAGGTGGAGGCCCTGGTCAGCGGCCTGGTCGGCGGCCCGGTGTCGCAGCGGGGGCTGGCGCGGCTGGTCGCGCACACCGAGGGGGTGCCGCTGCACCTGCGGGCGCTGCTGGAGGAGGTGCCCCCGGCGGCGCTGGACGACCTGGGGCAGCCGCTGCCGGCGCCGCGCTCGTACGCGCTGCTGGTGCTGGGCAAGGTGGCCAGGTGCGCGCCGCCGGTGCGGGAGCTGGTCAGCGCGGTGAGCGTGCTGGGCCTTTCGGCCCCGCTGCACCTGGCCGCCGGAGTGGCCGGGGTGGAGGAGCCGCTGCAGGCGCTGGAGCAGGCGGTGCGCGAGGGGGTGCTGCTGGAACGCTCCTCCACGCGCGGCACGGTGGCGGCGTTCCCGCATCCGCTGGTCCGCGCGGCCGTCTACCGCGACCTCGGCCCGGCGCGCCGCTCGGCGCTGCACGCGCGGGCGGCGCTGGTGGCCGAGGGCGAGCAGGCGCGGCTGCGGCACCGCATCGAGGCGGTGTCGGGCCCGAACCCGGAGCTGGCCGCCGAGCTGGCGGAGCTGGGCCGGGCACAGGTACGGCTCGGCGCGTTCGGCAGCGCGGCCGAGCACCTCAAGGCCGCGGCGGAGCTGTCGGGCGATCCCGACCCCCTGGCCGCCGAGGCGGTGGAGGCGCTGCTGCTGGACGGCCGGGTGGAGGAGGCGGCCCGGCTGACCGCGAGCCTGCCCCAGCGGGCGCACCCCGCGGTGCGCGGCTACGCGCTGGGGCACCTGGCCATGGTGCGCGGCGAGGTCGAGGAGGCCCGCGCCCACCTCGTCACCGCGTGGGAGCGCGCCGGGCCTCCCGAGTCGGGCCTGGCCGCGCGGGCGGCCCAGCAGCTCGCCATGCTCTGCCTGGTCAGGGCCGAGGGCAGGCAGGCCACGCGGTGGGCCGAGCGCGCCAGGAGCTCCCCCGGCTACCGCTTCAGCATCGACTACAACCGCTACATGCTGCTGACCGGTCTGGGCATCTCGGGCCAGATCGACGCCGCGCTGGCGGCCACCGCGGACCTGCCGCCGGCCGCGACCGCGTCGATCGCGGAGCTGGACGCGCTGCTCGGCCGCGGGCTGCTGCGCACGTGCAGCGACGACCTGGCGGGCGGGCTGGCGGACCTGTCGGGGGTGGTGACCGCCTGCGGGGAGCGCTCGGTGCCGTTCCGCATGTTGTCCATGGCGATGCTGGGGCAGGCCGAGTACCGGGCGGGCCGCTGGGACGACGCCCACCTGCACACCGCGACCGCGGCGTCCGTGGCCGACGACGCCGACCAGCGGTGGCTGGCGCCGGTATGCCACGCGCTGGCCGCGCTGGTCCCGGCCGCCCGCGGCGACTGGCCGGCGGCGGAGTCGCACGTGGCGGCGGCCATGCCGGCCAGGGATTCGAGCATGGACGCGGTGGCCGCGCTCGCGCACGCGTGCAGCGCCGCCGCCCACCTGGCCGCCGCCAGGGGCGAGCACGGCCGTACGGTGGAGGCGCTGGAGCCGCTGCTGGCGGTGCGGGTGCACGACATCGTGTACGAGCCCGGCATCGTGCAGTGGCTCGACCTGCTCGTCGACGCCCTGGTGGCGCTGGGCGACCTGGAGCGGGCGGAGCTCCAGCTCGCCGGGATGGAGCGGCTGGCCGGGCGGCGGCGCAGGAGTTCGGCGCTGGCCGCGGCGGCCCGCTGCCGGGGCGGCCTGCACGCGGCCCGGCACGAGAACGACCTGGCCGACGCCGCGTTCACGGCCGGGCTGGCGCACTCGGGGGTGGCGGGGCTGCCGTTCGACGAGGCGCGGCTGCGGCTGGCGTACGGGCGGTTCCTGCGCAGGCTGGGCCGCCGCAAGCAGGCGCAGGCGCAGCTCGAGGTGGGCCTCGGGATGTTCGCGCGGCTGGGCGCGCGGCCGTACGTGGACCGGTGCGAGCGGGAGCTGAGCGCCTGCGGGCTGCCGCGCGCGGAGACCGGGTCCTCCCCGCTGATGCGGCTGACGCCGCAGGAGCAGGCGGTGGCGCGGCTGGTGGCGACCGGGATGACCAATAGGCAGGTCGCCAGGGAGCTGGTGCTGAGCGTGAAGACCATCGAATACCACCTGGGCAACGCCTTCGCCAAGCTCGGCGTCGCCTCGCGGGTGGCGCTCACCACCAAGATCCGGGCGCCGATGGACTGAGCCGCCGGCGTACGGCCGCCGTTCCGCTCCCGGCTGGACGGATTGCGACCGCTGACTAGCATCCCTCACCGTATGTCCAACCGATTGCTGATATTTCCGAAATCTGGGGACCATGGGGGCGTGAATCTCAACGGTCGTAAATTCGTGATGGTGAGCTCGACGGCGAGCGCGGTGAACCCCGACAGCCCCACGGCGTTCGAGTACTGGGAGACGGACGGGGTGGTGTGGGGCAGCTACACCGGCGACACCGTGACCGAGGGACGCTTCGTCGGCACCCGCGACGGCGACCGGGTCTCCATCTCCTACGTGCACGCCCTGGTGGCCGGGGGCACGGCGGGCGGGAAGAGCAGCAGCCGCATCGAGACCGGGGACGACGGGCTGCTGCGCCTGGTGGAGGAGTTCACGTTCGAGGGGGACGACACGCCGCACGTCAGCGTGTGCGCCGAGGTCGCCTGACCCCGCCCGATCCGTCACATCCGCCTGTCAGCCGTCCTTGCGCAGGGCGGCCCGGCCCTCGGCGGCGCCGACGAAGCGCATCTTGCCGAGCGGCACGTCGCCCTGCGCCTCCTGGGCGGGCCGCCGCTGGGGACGGGCCTGGTCGCGGTCGCTGGGCAGCACGTACGGCCGCCTGAGCACCTCGTCCAGGATGAACACCGTCTCCGTCGCCTTGACCGCCGGGATGTTGGCCAGCCGGTCGGTCACCATGGTGTGCACCGCGGCCACGTCGGACACGCGTACCTGGATCATCGCGTCGTGCTGGCCGGTGGTGATCGCGCAGTACTCCACCTCCGGCATCCTGGCCAGCTCGGCCCTGAACTGCTTCCACATCTGCTGGCGCACGGTCACGAAGATCAGCGCCGTGATGCCGAGCCCGGTCCTGACGTGGTCGATCTCGGCGGTGAACCGCTTGATCGCGCCGTCCGCGCGCAGCGCCTCGAACCGGGTGTAGGCGTTGGCCCGGGAGATGCCCACCCGCTCGGCCAGCGCGGCGACCGAGATCCTGCCGTTCTCGCGCAGGACCTCGAGGATCTTCATGTGGATGTCGTCCAGCTCGAGACCGATACCGATCCGTCCAGCCTGACCGCCGCCGCCGACACCATTCCTGGAAATATCACTCATCATTACCTCATCGACCTTTATATACGTCTCGCCGACCGCACAGGACCTGGACGTTCTGCCGGACAATCCTCGACATCCTTCTGCTGAACGTCCAATCTTGGAGGACCAACATGGCGACCCGCTCGCAGACGGCGGCTGTACTGCTCGCCGGTGCACTCGCCCTCGCCGCCTGCGGAAGCGGCGGCGGCACTTCCCCGGCCCCCGGTGCTTCCGGGGCCTCCGGGGGCAAGACCCTCGTCATCGACACGTCCTTCGACCTCAAGACGGCCGACCCCGGCCGCACCTACGAGCCGACGGGCCTCATCGTCGGCAAGGCGCTCTACGAGACGCTGCTGACCTTCGACGGCGCCGACGTGACCAAGCCGGTGCCGGCGCTGGCCGAGTCGTACGAGCTGTCCGAGGACGGCAAGACGCTGACGCTCAAGCTGAAGCAGGGCGCCACCTTCGCCGACGGCTCGCCGGTGACCGCCGACGACGTGGTCTTCTCGCTGACGCGCGTGCGTGACATGAAGGGTACGCCGTCGTTCCTGCTGGACGGCGTCGAGGTGGCCAAGACCGACGACACGACGATCACGCTGACGTCGAAGGCCCCCAACCCGGCCCTGCCGTACATCCTGCCGAACCCGGCCCTCGGCATCATCAACAGCAAGCTCGCCAAGCAGAACGGCGCCACCACGGACCCGCAGGACAAGGCCGAGCAGTACCTGAACGCCAACTCGGCCGGCTCGGGCCCGTACCAGATCGAGTCGTTCAACGTGAGCAGCCAGGTCACGCTCAAGGCGAACCCGAAGTACTACGGGACCAAGCCCGCCTACGACAAGATCGTCCTGCGCAACGTCGAGGCCGCCACCCAGAAGCTGAACGTCCAGCGCGGCGACAGCCAGGTGGCGCTCAACCTGTCGGGTGACCAGGTCACCGGCATGCCCGCGACCCTGCAGGTCAAGAAGACCGCCTCGGCGAACGTCATCTTCCTGCTGGCCAACCAGGACTCCGCGATCAGCAAGACCACGACGAACGCCAAGTTCGTCGAGGCGGTGCGCAAGGGCGTGGACTACACGGGGCTGCTGGAGCTGGCCGGCGAGGGCTCCACGCAGGCGCCGGGCGTCATCCCGTCGCAGCTGCTCGGCGCGCTGCCCGCCGACCAGGGGGCCAAGCGGGACGTCGAGGGCGCCAAGGCCGCGCTGGCCGCCAGCGGCCTGTCGAACCCGACCGTCAAGCTGGAGTACCCGAGCGAGCTGACCGTGAACGGCCTGTCGTTCCAGCCGCTGGCCGAGCGCGTCCAGGCCAACCTCAAGGAGGTCGGCATCACGGTGGACCTGCAGCCCGCGCCGGTCACCACGGCCCTGGACAACTACCGCAACGGCAAGGAGGAGATGGGCCTGTGGTACTGGGGCCCCGACTACCCCGACCCCAGCGACTACCTGGCCTTCCTCCCGGGCAAGACGGTGGGCCTGCGGGCCGGCTGGAAGGAGGGCGCGGCCAAGGAGATCGAGGCCGCGGGCGAGAAGGCCGCGGCGGCGATCGGTGACGACGCCCGTACGGCCGCCTACGTCGACGTCCAGACCAAGCTCAACGCGTCCGGGCCGTTCATCCCGCTGATCCAGCCGGGCCAGAACATCGTGACGGCCGCGTCGGTGACCGGGCTGGAGTACCACCCGGTGTGGACGGTGGACGTCGCCGACCTCGGCGTGAAGTAGGGATTCCCAGGTGTCCGAATCCCCGGATCCGGCGGGCACGCCGCCCGCCGGCCCGGCACCCGCGCGGGCGCGGCGGCCGCGGGCGCATCCGCTGGCGCGGTTCCTGGTGCGCCGCATCCTGCTGGCCGTGCTGATGGCCTGGGGCATCACCCTGGTGACGTTCGTCCTGACGAACCTCGTGCCGGGCGACCCCGTGGCCGCCAACCTCGGCCAGCGGGCCCTGGGCGACCCGGCCATCGTGGCGCAGTGGCGGGCCGAGCACGGCCTGGACAAGCCGCTGTGGCAGCAGTACCTCATCCACCTGCAGGGCCTGGTCCAGGGTGACCTGGGCACGAGCCAGCAGAGCCACCGCCCGGTCAGCCAGGACCTGGCCGAGTTCGTCCCGGCGACGCTGGAGCTGGCGGGCGCGGCGATCCTGGTCTCGCTCGTGCTGGGCGTGGCGTTCGGGGTCGTGGCGGCGCTGCGCCGGGACCGGCTGGCGGACCACGCGCTGCGGGTGCTGAGCCTCATCGGCATCTCCGTGCCGACGTTCTGGCTGGCGCTGGTGGCGTTCTACATCTTCTTCTACCGGCTGCAGCTCACCCCGGGCAGCGGCCGGGTGGACGCGGCGCTCGGCTCGGCCCCGCCCGTGACGGGGCTGCAGACGATCGACGCGCTGCTGGCCGGGCGGTGGGACATCTTCTCCTCCGCCGTCGGCCACCTGATCACGCCCGCCCTGGTGCTGGCGCTCTACACGATCGGGCTGCTCACCCGCTTCACCCGCTCGGCGGTGCTGGAGGTGCTGGGGCAGGACTACGTGCGCGCCGCCAGGGCCAAGGGCCTGCCGGGCCGGACGATCCTGTTCCGGTACGTCCTGCGCTCCGCCCTGGTGCCCATCATCACCGTGGCGGGCCTGGCCTTCGGCAGCCTGCTGTCCGGCACCGTGCTGGTCGAGGCCATCTTCGCCTGGCCCGGCGTCGGCCAGTACGCCTACAAGAGCGCCACCACCCTCGACCTGCCCGCCGTCATGGGCGTCGGCCTGGTCGTGGGCGTCGTCTACCTGGTCATCAACCTGATCGTGGACGTCCTGTACGGCGTCATCGATCCCCGAGTGAGGCTGCAATGAGACGGCGGGACCCCCTCGCCCGCAAGGGGCTGCTGCGGCGGCTGCCCGAGGCGTGGCGGCAGCCGCTGGCGATCGTCGGCGGCGTGCTGGCCGTGGCCTGGCTCGTCATCGCGCTGGCCGCGCCCCTGCTGGCGCCGCACGACCCGCTCGCCCAGGAGCTGCCGCGGCTGGCGCCCCCCGGGCCCGGCCACTGGTTCGGCACCGACCAGCTCGGCCGCGACATCCTCAGCCGGGTCATGTACGGGGCGCGCGTGTCGATCCCGCTGACGCTGCTGCTGGTGGCGCTGTCGGTGCTGATCGGCGGGCTGCTCGGCGCGTGCGCCGGCTACTTCGGCCGGTGGGTCGACGAGACGATCATGCGGGTGGCGGACCTGGTGTTCGCGTTCCCGACCGTGATCCTGGCCATGGTGGTGGCCGCGGCGCTGGGCGCGAGCCTGACGAACGCGGTGCTGGCCGTGCTGGTCGTCGCCTGGCCCGCCTACGCCCGGGTGACGCGCGGGCTCGTGCTGGGGGTGCGGGAGCGGGAGTTCGTGCTGAGCGGGCGGCTGCTGGGCTTCTCGGTGTGGCGCTCGCTGCGGGTGGACGTGCTCCCGAACGTGACGGGCCCCGTCCTGGTGCTGGCCACCCTGGACATCGGCACCGCGCTGCTGCTGCTGTCCGGGCTGTCGTTCCTGGGCCTGGGCGCCAAGCCGCCCTCCCCCGAGTGGGGCGCGATGGTGGCCTCCGGCGTGGAGGTGTTCGACAGCTGGTGGGTGGCGACGTTCCCGGGGCTGGCGATCCTGACGGTGGTGCTGGCGTTCAACTTCCTCGGTGACACCCTGCGGGACGCCCTCGACCCCCGTACCGCTCGCGCGATCAAGGAGCGTGCGCTGTGACGCTGGACATCCGCGATCTGAAGGTGTCGATCGGCGGCAAGGAGATCCTGCGCGGCGTCGACCTGCGGCTGGCGGCCGGCCGCGTGCACGGGCTGGCCGGGGAGAGCGGGTCGGGCAAGACGATGACCGGCCTGGCCGCGCTGGGCCTGCTGCCGCACGGCGCGCGCGTGTCGGGGACGATCGCGCTCGGCGAGCGCGACCTGCTGGCCCTGCCGCCCAAGGAGCTGAACCGGGTGCGCGGCGGCGAGGTCGCCATGGTCTTCCAGGACCCGGCGACCAGCCTGCACCCGATGCTGACCATCGGCAAGCAGCTCACCGAGCACATGCGCCACCACCTCCGCCTGGGCAGGGCCGAGGCGCGGGCACGGGCGGTGGAACTGCTCGGCAAGGTCCGCATCCCGGGGCCGGAGGAGGCGTACGGGCGCTTCCCGCACCAGTTCTCCGGCGGGATGCGGCAGCGCGTCGCGATCGCCATCGCGCTGGCCTGCTCGCCCAAGGTGCTGATCGCGGACGAGCCGACCACCGCCCTGGACGTGACCGTGCAGGCGGGCGTGCTGCGGCTGCTGCGCGGGCTCTGCGACGAGCTGGGGCTGGCCGTGCTGCTGGTCACGCACGACCTCGGGGTCATGTCGGCGGTGGCGGACGAGGTCAGCGTGATGAAGGACGGCCTCGTCGTGGAGTCGGGGCCGCGCGGCCGGGTGCTGCGCGAGCCGGCGCACGCCTACACGAGATCGCTGCTGGACTCGCTACCCGAAGCGGAGACGTCATGAGCCTGCTGACCATCGACGACCTGGTCGTCGAGCACCGCTCCCCCGGCCGTCCCGTGGTGCGGGCGGTCGCGGGGGCCAGCCTGGCGGTCGGCCCGGGCGAGGTCGTGGGGCTGGTCGGCGAGTCCGGGTGCGGCAAGTCGACGCTGGCCCGCGCGGTCTGCGGGCTGAACCCGATCAGCGCGGGCTCGATCGCGTTCGACGGGCAGCCGGTCACGCCGCTCGGGCTGCGGCGCAGGAAGCTGACCGGGATCCAGATGGTGTTCCAGGACCCGTACGCGTCGCTGAACCCCCGCCGGCGGGTGGGCGACCAGATCGCCGACGGGCTGCGCACCGCGCGGGACACCGCCACCTCCCCCGCCGACCTGCTGGAACGTGTCGGGCTGCCGCGCGACTTCGCGGGGCGGCACCCGCACGAGTTCTCCGGCGGGCAGCGGCAGCGCATCGCCATCGCCAGGGCGCTGGCCGCGCGGCCGCGGCTGCTGATCGGCGACGAGCCGATCTCGGCGCTGGACGCCTCCGCGCAGTCGCAGGTGGCCAGGCTGATGCGGGACCTGGCGGTGGAGTCGGGCGCGGGCCTGCTGTTCATCAGCCACGACCTGTCCGTGGTGCGGCTGATCGCGGACCGGATCGCGGTCATGTACCTGGGCAAGATCGTCGAGGTGGGCGACACGGCCAAGGTGTGGGCCGATCCGCGGCACCCGTACACGAAGGCGCTGCTGGGGGCCATTCCCAAGCCGGACGGGCTGGGCGTGCTGCCGGCGGAGCTGCCCGGGGACGTGCCGGATCCGGCGAACCCGCCGGGCGGGTGCCGGTTCAACCCGCGCTGCCCACTGGTGATGGACGTGTGCCGCGAGAAGGAGCCGGACTTCGGGCCGGTCGCCTGCTGGCTGCACGAGCCGAAGTGAGCCCGCGGCCGTACGACGGGGCCGCGCCGCGGGAGCCCGCGGCCCGGGACGAGCGGCCCGCGGCCCTGGAGGACCTGGCGCCGCGGGCCACCCTCACGGTGGGGGACGCCCTCACGGTGCCGGACGGCCTGGCCGCCGGGCGGTTGGCGGCCGTGCGGGAGGCGATGGCCGACGCCGGGGTGGACGCGATCGTGCTGCGGCCCTCGCCCGACTACCGGTTCCTGGGCGGGGGCACGGGAGAAGGCGGTGGGGGCGCCTTCCTCGTGGTGACGGCCGACGCGCTGGCCGAGACCGCCGATCCGGCCGGGGTGGTGCCCGAGGGGGCGCGGCGGGTCGGGGTGGATCCGGAGATGCGGGTGCGGGAGCTGTTCGGGCTGGCGATCGAGGCCGAGCTCGTGCCCGCCTCCTCCGTGCTGGCGCCGCTGCGGCTGCGCAAGGAGCCGTACGAGGTCGAGGCCGTCGCACGGGCGGCCGCCGCCGCGGAAGGGGTGCTGGGGCAGGCGCGGGAGCTGGCCTGGTTCGGGGCGACCGAGCGGGCGATGGCCCACCGGCTGCGGCTGCTGCTGGTGGAGTCGGGCTGCGAGGACGTGGTGGCGCTGCGGGTGGCGGCGGGCGAGCACACGGCCCGGCCCGCGCACGTGCCCGGCGAGCGGGTGATCAACCCCGGCGACGCGGTGACGGTGTCGGTGTGCGGGCGGTGGGGCGGCTACTGCGCCGAGTCGGCCAGGGTGTTCGTCGTGGCCGAGCCGCCGGAGGACTTCGAGGCGATGTACTCGGTGGTGCTGGCGGCGCACCGGGCGGGGCTGGCCGCGATGCGCCCCGCCGCGCCGGTGGCCGAGGTGGCCAGGGTGATCGGCGAGGTGATCGACGGCAGCGGGTACGGGCGGTTCGCGGCGGCGCACGTCGGCCGGGGTGTCGGGCTGGGGCCCGACGAGGGGCCGCGTACCGGCGAGGACACCGTGCTGGCGGCCGGGATGACGTTCTGCCTGGAGCCGGCCATCTACGTGCCCGACCTGTTCGGCGCCCGGGTGGCGGACGTGGTGGCCTGCGCGGAGCCCGGCCCTGAGATAGGTGCGGAAATGGGTGCGGAGACGGGTGCGGTGGTTCTGGGGTCCAGCCCGCACACCCTGCACGTCCTCGACCGCTGACCTGGGCGGGGGCACGCGGTCGCCTCCCCGCTCGGCTGGAGCGCCGTCGTGATCGGGGTCGTGGTGCTCGTCCGGCTGGTGTGGCTGCTGCCGGCGGCGCGGCCGGCCAGGAAGGTGCGCCGGGTGCAGGGCGAGATGATGTCGGCCGCCCGGCAGGAGGTCCTGGAGGCGCGGCGGGACCCGAGCGCCGATCCCGTAGTGGTGTCGCGGGTGCTGCGCCGGCTCGACGCCTGGAGCCTGCGCTGAGCGCCTCCGGCGGCATGGTCGCCGTCCTCGCGGCCGCCTTCCGTGAGTAACGGTGTGTGATGGTTCGCGGCAAAGGGTAGTCAACCAACATGCTGCGCATCGGCACATGGAGGTCTGCCGAGTCGGTCGATGTCGTCGCCTGCGGCTGGCACGACAGCGGCCCTGGAGCCCTCGCGACGGGCATCAAGCTCATCTACGGGACGGGCGGCCGGGTGCCGGAGCTCCCCGGGCTGCGCGTCGGCGCCCGGCCCGCACAGGGCGCCGAGGAGATCGCCGAGCTGCTGTGCCAGGGGCTGGACGTGGTGCTCACCGCTCCCGGCTGCTGCCCGGCCGCGCCCGTGGTGGCGGCGGGGATGTGGCACTACGGCTGGACGCGGGGCGACGTCGGGGCGCTGGCGGGGGCGACCGTGGCGGGGCTGGCGATGGCGGCGCAGGCGGGCCCGTGCTCGGTGGAGATCTGGCGCGACGGCCGCAGCTCGCTCGACGGCCACGTGACCGCCGCGGCCGTGCGCGCGCGCCTGGCGGCCCGCTTCCCGGGTGGCCGCTACCGCACGCCGGAGGTCACGGTGCCGCTGGAGTCCGTACGCCTGAGCCAGGAGGCGCCCAGCCGGATCCGCATCGCCCTGCGCGCCGGATCCCGCTGAGCCCGTACGCGCCGCCGCCCGCCGGGCGCGTACGGGTAACAATCTCCCCCGCCGGCGGTGAGGCGATGCTACGAAAGACCGCCGCCCTCTTGGTGGTCCCGGACGAATCCCGGCGACCGGCGATGGCATACCGTCGCCATGGGATGTCCGTGAGGGGAAGGGTTGGCACGTTGATCGAGGTCAGGGAGCTCCACGAGCTGGCGGAGCTCGAGCGGGTCTACGCGCTGTTCGACGGCATCTGGCACTTCGGCGCCGGCGACCCGCCCATCACCCTGGAGCTGATGCGGGCGCTCGCGCACGCGGGCGGCTACGTGGCCGGCGCCTTCGACGGGGAGCGCATGGTGGGCGCCTCGGCCGGCTTCCTGGCGACCGGGGGCGCCCTGCACTCGCACGTCACCGGCACGCTGGCCGGCCGCGGCATCGGGTTCCAGCTCAAGCAGCACCAGCGCCGCTGGGCCCTCGCGCGCGGGCTGGAGCGGATCACCTGGACCTACGACCCCCTGGTCCGCCGCAACGCCCACTTCAACCTGGCCAAGCTGGGCGCCCGCCCGCTGGAATACCTGCCGTGCTTCTACGGCGTCATGGAGGACGCGATCAACCAGGGCGACGAGTCCGACCGGGTGCTCGCCTCCTGGCCGCTGACCGCGCCGCACGTGGAGGCGCTGGCACGGCGGGAGCCGCGCGTCGCGCCGGTCCCCGATGACGCGGTGGTGGCGCTGGCCGACGAGGGCGGGCGGCCGGTGACGGTCCCCGGGGCGGCGGACGCCGGGACCGTGCTGGTCGCGGTGCCGGCCGACATCGAGGCGCTGCGCCGCGCCGACCCGGGGACGGGCAAGGCGTGGCGGCACGCCGTACGTGATGTGCTGGGCGGTTTGATGGCGGAGGGTCGCCGGGTCACGGGGTTCTCCGGGAAGTCGTACTACGTAGTGGAGAAGATGTGAAGATCACTGGAGTTGAGCTGCGCCGGATCGCGATGCCGCTCGTGGCACCGTTCCGCACCTCGTTCGGCACCGAGACGTCCCGCGACGTGCTGCTGGTCAGGGTCGTGACGCCGGACGCCGAGGGCTGGGGCGAGTGCGTGGCCATGTCCGAGCCGCTCTACTCCTCCGAGTACGTCGAGGGCGCCGCCGAGGTGATCCGGCGTTTCCTGCTGCCCGCGCTGCCGGCGAACCTCGACGTGCACGACGTCGGCCGGGCACTGGAGCCGATCAAGGGGCACCGCATGGCCAAGGCCGCGCTGGAGACGGCGGTGCTGGACGCGCAGCTCAGGGCGGCGGGCGAGTCGTTCGGCCGCTTCCTCGGCGCCGCCCGGCCGCGGGTGCCGTGCGGGGTGTCGGTCGGCATCATGGACTCGGTCCCGCAGCTCCTCGACGCCGTGGGGGGCTACCTGGAGGAGGGGTACGTCCGCATCAAGCTGAAGATCGAGCCCGGCTGGGACGTCGAGCCGGTGCGGGCCGTGCGCGAGCGGTTCGGCGACGACGTGCTGCTCCAGGTGGACGCGAACGCCGCCTACTCGCTGACCGACGCCCGCCGCCTGGCCCGGCTGGACGCGTTCGACCTGCTGCTGATCGAGCAGCCGCTGGCCAACGACGACCTGGTCCAGCACGCCAAGCTGGCCACGCGGCTGAAGACGCCGATCTGCCTGGACGAGTCGATCGAGTCGGCCGAGCACGCCGCCGCGGCGATCGCGCTCGGCTCCTGCTCGATCGTCAACATCAAGCCGGGCCGGATCGGCGGCTACCTGGAGGCCCGCCGCATCCACGACCTGTGCCGGGCGAACGGGATCGCGGTGTGGTGCGGCGGCATGCTGGAGACGGGGCTCGGCCGGGCGGCGAACGTGGCGCTGGCCGCCCTGCCCGGCTTCACGCTGCCCGGCGACACCTCCGGGTCGCGGCGCTACTACGCGACCGACATCACCGAGCCGTTCGAGCTGGTGGACGGGCACCTGGAGGTGCCGGCCGGGCCTGGCCTGGGGGTCGAGCCGATCCCGTCCGTGCTCGACGAGGTGACGACCTCGACGGAGTGGATCACCCTCTGAGCCTGGGCACCGCGGCCAGCAGGGCGCGGGTGTAGTCGTGCGCGGGCTCGCCGACGACCTGCTCGGTGGGCCCGACCTCGACCAGGCGGCCGTGGTGCATGACGGCCACCACGTCGGCGACATACCTGACGACGGCCAGGTTGTGCGAGATGAACAGCATCGCCAGCCCCAGCTCGTCGCGCAGCCCGCGCACCAGGTTGAGCACCGCGCCCTGCACGGACACGTCGAGCGAGCTGGTGATCTCGTCGGCGACCAGCAGCCCGGGGTCGCCGCCGAGGGCGCGGGCGATCGCGACGCGCTGGCGCTGCCCGCCCGACAGCTCGCGCGGGTAGCGGCCGGCCAGCTCGGCGGGCAGCCGGACGAGGCCGAGCAGCCGCTCCACCTCGCCGGCGCCGGCGCCCTCCGCGATGGTCTGGGCGACGGTCATGCGGGGGTCGAGCGAGGCGTACGGGTCCTGGAACACCATCTGCACGCGGCGGGCGCCCTCCACGGTGCCGGTGTGGGGGACGAGCCCGCACACCGCCCGGGCCAGCGACGACTTGCCGGACCCCGACTCCCCGACGAGCCCGACGACGCTGCCGTCGGGGATCTCCAGGGTGACGTCGTCCACGGCGGTGAAGGCGCCGAAGCGCACGCTCAGGTTCTTGATGATCATTTGACCTCCCAGCAGGCGACCCGCTGGGAGGGGCCGTGGGCGACGAGTTCGGGGCGCTCGTCCCGGCACCGGTCGGTGGCCAGGGCGCAGCGGGGGGCGAAGGCGCAGCCGGGGCCGACCTGCGCGGGCGCCGGCTGGGTGCCGGGGATGCCGGCCAGCGGCAGGGAGCGGTCGGTGTCGAGGTCGGGCAGGGAGGCGATCAGCGCCTTCGTGTACGGGTGCGCGGCCCCGGCGGCGAGCCGGTCGGTGGGCAGCTCCTCCACCACGCGCCCGGCGTACATGACCACGACCCGGTCGCACAGCTCCCCCACGACGGCGATGTCGTGCGAGATGAACAGGCTCGCCGCGCCCGTCTCCTCGACCACCTCGCGCAGCAGCCGCAGGATCTGCCGCTGCACGGTCACGTCCAGGGCCGTGGTGGGCTCGTCGGCGACGATCAGGCGCGGCGTGCCCATGAGGCCCATCGCGATCACGGCGCGCTGCCGCATGCCGCCGGACAGCTCGTGCGGGTGCTGCGCGGCCCGTTTCCCGGGCTCCGGCAGGTGGACGTGGCCGAGCCGGTCCACGGCGCGGCGGCGGGCCTCGGCGCGGCTCGCGCCCTGGTGCACGATGGCCACCTCGGCGAGCTGCCCGCCCACCTTGAGCGCCGGGTTGAGCGCGGCCAGCGGGTCCTGGAACACCATGGCGAGCGCGGTGCCGAGCTCGCGGTCCGACAGCGTGGCCACGTCCCTGCCGCCCAGGCGGAGCGCCGCGTACGTGACGGCACCCGGATAGGGCACGAGCCCGCCGATGGCGCCGGCGGTCAGGCTCTTGCCGCTGCCGGACTCGCCCACCAGCCCGACGATCTCGCCGGGCGCCACGGTGAGCGACAGCTCCCGCACCGGGGTGACGCCGCCGGGGAACGTGACGCTCAGGTCCCGCACCTCCAGCACCGCGTCCGGGTCGGGGGCGTCCCCCGCGACGGGCCCGGCCCGCCGCCCACGCTCGCTTCCCGGTACGGGAGCCCGCGCGGCGGCCCTGGCCAGGGCGTCGCCCAGCAGGTTGAAGCCGATGCCGGCGAGCGCGATGGCGGCGGCGGGACCGAGCACCGCCTCGGGCGTGACGTAGATGCGCGGGAACCCGTCGAACAGCACCCGCCCCCAGTCGAAGTCCGGCGGCTGCACCCCGAGCCCCAGGAACGACATCCCGGC
>NZ_JBQQCB010000058.1:0-65711 GCF_052246675.1 Nonomuraea sp. KM90
GGAGGTAGCGCCGGGCGAGGTCTTCGAGGGCGAAGGTGCGCTGGCCCGGCATCGCCAGGTAGGCGGCCAGGGCGGTGTCGCAGCTCAGGCCGCGTAGCTCCATGCCCTGCGCCCAGAGGGCCAGGATGGGCCCCTTGGCGTCGTGGACGGCCTTGGGCCTGGTGTCGTCGCCCAGCCAGGCCCGCAGGGCCGCCTCGTCGGCCTCGGTGAGCTTGACGGGGTCGATGTGGGCGGCGGTGCCGTCGGGCGAGGCGATGGCGATGGCGTCGATGCGGCCGGTGCCGCTGCCGTAGGCGCCCTTGAAGGCGAGCCCGGCGCGGCCCTCGGGCAGCGCCGACAGCCAGCCGGCCACCCGGTCGGGGCCGAGCAGCACGGTCTCGACCTCGAAGCCCTGCTCGGGCTCCTGCTCGCCGGTGCCGAGCACCTTGAACACCCGCTCGCGCAGCTCGCCGCGGATCTGCAGGGTGTCGAACAGCTTGTTGATCTCCTCGCGCTCCCAGGTGCCCTGCTGGAGGTCGCCGAGATCGACGTCGAGGGGGACGTCGCGGAGCAGCTGGGTGAGCCGGCGGTTCATCAGCACCTGGGCGACGTGCTCGCGCAGCTTGTCGCCGACCTTCCCCTTGACCTCGTCGACCCGGTCGACGAGCGCGGTCAGCGAGCCGAACTCGCGCACCCACTTGGCCGCGGTCTTCTCCCCCACGCTGGGGATGCTGAGCAGGTTGTCGCTGGGGTCGCCGCGCAGGGCGGCGAAGTCGGGGTATTGCGCCGGGGTCAGGCCGTATTTCTCCTCGACCGCCTCGGGCGTGAACCGGGTCATGTCGCTGATGCCGCGCCGTGTCATCAGGACGGTGACGTGCTCGTTGACCAGCTGCAGCGCGTCGCGGTCGCCGGTGACGATCAGGACGTTCATCCCCTGCTCGTCGGCGCGGGTGGCCAGGGTGGCGATGAGGTCGTCGGCCTCGAAGCCCGCCTTGGACAGGCGCGGGATGCGCAGCGTGTCGAGCAGCTCGAAGATGAGCTGCATCTGACCGCGGAAGTCCTCCGGGGTCTCGCTCCTGTTGGCCTTGTAGTCGGCGTATTCCTCATGGCGGAACGTCGGCTCGGACCGGTCGAAGGCCACTGCCACGTGCGTCGGCTGCTCGTCGCGCAGGATGTTGGTCAGCATCGAGGTGAACCCGTAGACCGCCTCGGTGTGCTGACCGTCGGTGGTCATCAGGTTGGCGTCCTTGAGCGCGTAGAACGCGCGATAAGCCAGGGAATGCCCGTCAAGCAGCAGCAGGCACGGGCGGCTGGGGGTCACTTCACTCTTCGGCACGTACGCAGCCTAGTCTGCGTCAGCGACAGAAAACCTGAGCTCGGAAGAGTGGAGGCGTCCCTTTGACGCAGACCAATCCTATAGACGCGTCCCTGTTCGGCGAACTGCACAAGAACACGCTCGCCGACCGGATGGGCATCGAGTTCCTCGAGGCCGGGGCCGAAAGGGTCGTGGGCCGCATGCCGGTCGAGGGCAACACGCAGCCGTACGGGCTGCTGCACGGCGGGGCCTCGGTGGTGCTCGCCGAGACGCTGGGATCGGTGGGGGCGGCGATCCACGCCGGGCCGGACCGGATCGCCGTGGGCATCGAGATCAACGCCACCCATCACCGCTCGGCGACCTCGGGGTACGTCACGGGCGTCGCGACCAGGTCTCATGGCGGCCGCACCCTGGCGACGTACGAGATCGAGATCACCGACGAGGAGGGGCGGCGGGTGTGCACCTCGCGCCTCACCTGCATGCTGCGCGACCGCTGACCCTTCCGTCACTTTCGGGGACCCTTTGCGCAGCGCCCCCGCGGGTCGCTACGGTTGACCGAACAGAGCCCGCGGGGAGGCCCAGTAGAAAACGTGTTCGGCCCCACGTATGCGCGGTGTTCCCGCGTACGGCCGGGGAAGCCCTACATGGCCCCAAAGGCCGTCCCCGCGGGCTCGTCCAGCGTTTTCCGGAGATCGTTACCGATCCGTTCCCTCGAACGCCAGGCGTCTAGCCCGATTTAGCCCCTGACCAGGGTCGTTGTTTCCTCACATGAGTGACACGCACATGTCACTAATTGGTGACGAACGATACTGAACCGGGCGTCGCCAGAATAAGCTCCCGCCATTGCATCCCAGTTGTGCCTGCGATGCGCGCGTGTCGAGAAGGAGGGGCACAACCCCACCTTGACCTACTTGAGGAGCACCATTGCGCAGAGCCGTGATCGCGTTCACGGCCTTCCTGGGTGGACTCATCTTCCTGCTGGCAGGCCCCGCTCACGCGGGTCCCGCCGACTGCCAGGGATTGAGGGGAACACTCAAACTCCAAGGCCAGCCAGTGAACGGCGCCAAAATCGCCGTGACCACCGAGGGCGGACAACCCGTCAAGGAGGTCACAAGTAACGCACAGGGCACGTGGGACGTCCAGGTCGACAATCCAGGTAAGTTCAAGGTCACCCTGGATGTCAGCACCCTTCCGCAGAATGCCGAAGTGCGCGGCGGCAACAACGTCCGCACCCCGACCGTGTACGAGGGCAACTGCTCCACGGTCCTCTTCGCCCTGCAGCTCAAGGCGGCCCCCGGCCAGGCCCAGGAGGACACCAGCGGCCAGACCACGTTCTGGGAGCAGGCCGCCCAGCTGACCTTCGAGGGCGTCAACCTCGGTCTGATCATCGCTCTGGGCGCGCTCGGCCTGTCGCTCATCTACGGGACGACCGGCCTGACCAACTTCGCCCACGGTGAGCTGATCACGCTGGGCGCGGTGATCGCCTATGCCTTCAACGTCGGATTCGGCATCCAGCTCATCCCGGCCGCGATCATCGCCGTGATAGTGGCGGGCGCGCTGGGATACGGCCAGGACCGCCTGTTCTGGGGCCAGTTGCGCAAGCGCGGCACCGGCACGATCGCCATGATGATCATCTCGATCGGTCTGGCGATCCTCCTGCGCAACCTCATCCAGTTCTTCTTCGGCGCGCAGAACGAGAGCTTCGTCGACTACAACACCCAGGCCGGCATCACGGTCGGCCCGATCAGCGCCGCACCGAAGAACTTCTGGGCGATCGGCATCGAGCTCCTCGTCCTCGTCGTCGTGGGCATCGCCCTGATGAAGACCCGCACCGGCAAGGCGGCGCGGGCGGTGGCCGACAACCCGGCCCTGGCCGCCTCCTCCGGCATCAACGTCGACCGGGTCATCCGCATCATCTGGGCCGCGGGCTCCGCGATCGCCGCGCTGGCGGGCATCATGCTCGGCCTGTCGCAGTCGCTGAAGTTCACCATGGGCCAGGACATCCTGCTGCTCATCTTCGCGGGTGTCACCCTCGGCGGGCTTGGCACGGCCTTCGGGGCCCTGGTCGGCTCGCTGGTGGTGGGCATCTTCATCCAGGTGTCCACCCTGTGGGTGCCGCCGGAGCTGAAGTCCGTCGGGGCGCTGGCCGTGCTGATCATCGTGCTTCTCTTCCGGCCGCAGGGCATCCTGGGCCGCCGCGAGCGGATCGGGTGACGGGGGTAACCATGGACTGGCTCACGATTCTCACCACCACCGTCCACGCCGCCATCGGCTGGGAGACCGTGGTGTACGGCCTGGCCGCGATCGGCGTCAACATCCACTTCGGCTACACCGGCCTGCTCAACTTCGGCCAGGCGGCGTTCATGGCCGTGGCCGGGTACGGCCTGGCCGTCGCGGTCACCGTCCTGAACCTGCCGTTCTGGATCGGCATCCTGGTCGGCCTGGGGGCCGTGGTGGTGCTGGCGCTCCTGCTGGGCCTCCCGACGCTGCAACTGCGCGCCGACTATCTGGCGATCGTCACCATCGCCGCGGCCGAGATCGTCCGGCTCGTCTTCCGCTCGGTGTACTTCAAGGACACCTTCGGCGGCTCGGACGGCCGGCGCGGCTTCAACGGCGACTTCTACGCGATGAACCCCTACCCGCCCGGCCACTACGGCATCGGCCCGTTCGGCTTCGACGAGCGCGTGATGTGGTTCCTCACGGTCGGCTGGGCCGTCCTGCTGCTCAGCTGCGCCGTGGTCTACCTGCTGATGAAGAGCCCGTGGGGCCGCGTGCTCAAGGCCATCCGCGAGGACGAGGACGCCGTGCGCGCCCTGGGCAAGAACGTCTTCTCCTACAAGATGCAGTCGCTGCTCCTGGGCGGCGTCATCGGCTCCTTCGGCGGCTTCTTCTACGGCCTCTACAACGGCGCCGTGCAGCCCGACGTGTTCGGCACCGAGATGACGTTCTTCGCCTACACCATCGTCATCCTCGGCGGCGCGGCCCGCGTCTTCGGGCCGGTCGTCGGCGCGATGATCTTCTGGGTGCTGTTCGTCTTCGTCGGCAACACGCTCGCGGAGCTCGTGGCCCACGGGTACATCCCCTTCATGACCAGCATCCAGGTGGGCCCGATCAGGTACGCCCTGGTTGGACTAGGCTTCATCCTGTTGCTAGTCATCCGGCCACAGGGCATCTTCGGGGACAAGAGGGAGATCGCCATCGATGCGCGATGACACGCTGACCACCAGCCCCAAGGCCACGGCGCTGGCCGCGTTCAAGGACATGCCGCGCGAGCCGGGCGTGCCCAAGCCGGACCCGATCCTCGTCGTGGACAAGGTCGTCCGCCGCTTCGGCGGCCTGACCGCCGTCGACGTGGACCACGTCGAGATCCAGCGCGGCTCCATCACCGCGCTGATCGGCCCCAACGGGGCGGGCAAGACCACGTTCTTCAACCAGCTCACCGGGTTCGACACGGCCGACGCCGGCTCGTGGTCGTTCAACGGGCGCTCCATGAACGGCGTGCCCGCGCACAAGGTCGTCAGGAGCGGCATGGTGCGCACCTTCCAGCTCACCAAGGCGCTGTCCCGGCTGACCGTGCTGGAGAACATGCGCCTGGGCGCCCAGAAGCAGAAGGGCGAGACCTTCTGGCGGGCCCTCGTGCCCGGCTTCTGGCGCGGCCAGGAGGACGAGATCACCGAGCGGGCCGAGGAACTGCTCGTCCGCTTCAAGCTCGACGCCAAGCGCGACGACTTCGCCGGGTCGCTGTCCGGCGGCCAGCGCAAGCTGCTGGAGATGGCCCGTGCGCTCATGGTCCAGCCCGAGCTCGTCATGCTCGACGAGCCCATGGCCGGCGTGAACCCGGCGCTGACGCAGTCGCTGCTCGGCCACGTCAAGGACCTGCGCGAGCAGGGCATGACGGTGCTGTTCGTGGAGCACGACATGGACATGGTCCGCGACATCAGCGACTGGGTGATCGTCATGGCGCAGGGCGCGGTCATCGCCGAGGGCCCGCCCTCGACGATCATGTCGGACGAGCGCGTGATCGACGCCTACCTGGGCGCCCACCACGACGCGCCGCTGTCCGAGAGCGAGCTGGAGGCCCAGCTACACGAGGCCGAGGCGGCTCTGGAGGCCGAGATCGAAGAGGAGACGAAGTGAACGCCGAAGAGCCGGCCCAGTCACCCGAGCTGTCCCAGGCCGCCATCACCGACCGCAGCGCCCACCTGGAGGGCGCCGAGAGCGCGGTGCTGCGGTGCGACGAGCTGATCGCGGGCTACCTGCCGGGCGTGAACATCCTCAACGGCTCCGACCTGTACGTGAAGGAAGGCGAGCTGATCGGCATCATCGGCCCCAACGGCGCCGGTAAGTCGACCCTGCTCAAGGCCATGTTCGGGCTGGTCAACATCCGCAGCGGCACCGTCCTGCTCAAGGGCGAGAACATCACGAACATGAAGGCCCACTCGCTGGTCTCGCGTGGCGTCGGCTACGTGCCCCAGACGAACAACGTCTTCCCCAGCCTCACCATCGAGGAGAACCTCGAGATGGGCGCCTTCCAGGTGCCGGGGAAGTTCAAGGAGCGCTTCGAGTTCGTGGCCGAGCTGTTCCCCGCGCTCAAGGAGCGGCGCAAGCAGCGCGCCGGCTCCCTGTCCGGCGGTGAGCGGCAGATGGTGGCGATGGCCAGGGCCCTCATGACCGAGCCCTCGGTGCTGCTGCTGGACGAGCCGTCGGCCGGCCTGTCGCCGAAGCTGCAGGACCTGGTGTTCATCCAGGCCCAGCAGATCAACAAGGCCGGCGTGACCGTGATCATGGTGGAGCAGAACGCGCGGCGCTGCCTGCAGATCTGCCACCGCGGCTACGTCCTCGACCAGGGCCGCAACGCCTACACCGGCACCGGGCAGCAGCTCGCCAACGACCCCAAGGTCATCGAGCTCTACCTCGGGACCCTCGCGAGGGCATGACGGGACGAGCGAGACGGGGAAGGGGCTCCCACGGGGCCCCTTCCCCGTTTTTTAATGAGCGTTGTGAAACGTTTGGCGACAGTCGCGCTCATCCTGCCCGCCCTGCTCGTCGGCTGCCAGGACGACACGTCCTCGGCGGAGCAGTACAGCACCGGTGGCGACCCCACCGACAGCCCGTGCGCCCGCGTGGTCTCCTCCATCGGGTACGCGGGCCTCATGCTGGAGCCCAAGGGCCAGGAGGAGCGGCAGAACTTCGAGGATGCCCTCATCGGCCGCCTGGCTGAGGTACGCGGCATCACACTGCAGTTCGGTCCCCGGTTGCCCGCCTCGCTCAGCGGGGCCGTAGAGACCGTCAGGAGGGCCACCGCGGGCCTGTCCAGGAACGACGTGCCACGGGATCGGCAGGTGGCGCTGCTGAAGCAGTACCGGGCGGCGGCCGACCAGATCGTGGCCGGGTGCGAACAGGGCCGGGCAACAGCAAGGGCCCGGTCGGGATGACCGGGCCCTTCCCACGCTACGGGCGATGATCAGCCGGCGATGTTGCCGGTGCGGTACTCAAGCGCCTTGGTGGCGTACTTGTTGTCGTCGCCGTACTGGTAGATGCCGATGGTGGCGACGGCCGGGTCACCGGCCTCGTTGAACTCGACCGGGCCGCTGACGCCCTCGTAGTCGATGTCCTTGCCGGCCTTCAGCAGGTCGACGCACTCCTTGAAGCTCTTGCACTTCTCGCCGCCCTTGCTGACCTCCATCAGCTTGGTCGCGACGTCGGTGCCCGCGTCGCTCTTGGCGGCCTCGGCGGCCAGGGCGATCAGGTTGGCGGCGTCGTAGGACTCGGGGGCGTAGCTGAAGTCCTCGAGCTTGGGGTTGACCTCGAGGAGCTTCTTCTGGAAGTCCTCAGGAGCGGCCGCGCCGGGGATGGTGCCCTTGACGCCTTCCAGGGTGCCCTTGGGCATCTTCACGTAGTTCGTGTTGGACGTGTTGCCGTCCACCATGTACCACTTGTGCTTGCTGGCCGGCATGCCCTGCTTGACCAGCTCCTGCACGACCTTGGCAGTCTCCTCGAAGCCGATGAGGACGATGCCCTTGGGGTTCTTCGCCTTGATCTTGGCGACGTCGGCGGAGAAGTCGGCCGCCTTCGGGTCGTAGTCGACGCGCTCGACGACTTCGGCGCCGCCGTCGGTGACGGTCTTCTGGACCTGGTCGGCCAGGCCGGTGCCGTAGGAGTCCTGCATCGCCATGATGCCGACCGTGTCGTTGCCGTCGGCCACGATCAGGTCACCGAGCACGCGGCCCTGCAGCTTGTCCGGCGGCGACGTACGGAAGTACAGGCCCTGGTCGGCGATGGTGGTGAACTTGTCGGAGGTGTTGGCCGGCGAGAAGTGCACCACGCCCGCACCGGTGATCTTGTCGATCACCGACTCCGACACCGACGAGGAGGCGGCGCCGATGATGGCGTCGGCCTTCTGCGCCAGCAGCTTGTCCACCGACTGCGAGGCGATGTTGGTGGTGGTGTCACCCGAGTCCGTGTCGATCTTCGTCACGGGCTTGCCGAGCACGCCGCCAGCCTCGTTGATCTCCTTGAGAGCGAGATCCACACCCGCGAACTCGGGCGGGCCGAGGAATGCCAGCGAACCGGTCTGGGGCAGCAGCGTGCCGAGGGTGAGCGTGCCGTCCCCCTTGGCCGCGGGCGCGGATGAGGCCGGCGCGGCAGTCTGGGACGTCTGCGTGGCGGTGTCGCCGCCGCCACCACCGCAGGCTGTCAGGGCGAGGCTCGTGGCAGCCACGACAGCCAGCGCCCGCCCCACGGGAGCAATGCGGATCATGAAGTGTCTCCTTCATTTCCAGGCCGGGATCCGTCAGCACCGCCGAGCGTTCCCGATCGAATGACGGAAACGTACAAAACTGCAGCATGTTCCAACCAGATGCGCTGGGGAACTGTCGGCACTTGGATGCGGAGTCGTAATCACTCCTCAACTTACGGGACCTGCGCAAGGACACTTAATGTGCGACGGGTGAAGCGCATTACGCTCCCTCTCGCGATCGCCGTCCTTCTCGCCGGGTGCGGTTCACCGGAGCCGGCCTCCCCGCCGACCGCCGCACCGGCCGCCGCACCGATCACTGGGCCACCTGCGGGAGTATCCGTCTCGCTGGCGCAATGGCGTTCCGACGAGCCCGTGCACGCGCTCCAAGTGGCTGTCCGAAATACTAGTGAAACGCCTGTTTATTTCGCTGACGTCCAGCTTGTCACGCCGTCATTCAAGACGCTGCCGGCGCGGCGGGCCGGCGCCGTCATCGGCAAGACCGAGCGCACGGACCTGCCCATCCCGTACGGCGCCGCCAACTGCTCCCCCCAGGGCCTGCCCGAGGTCCAGCCCGCCACCGTCGTGGCCCACGTCCGCACCGGCTCCGAGCAGCCGCGCAAGGTGGTCTTCGAGGTGCCGCACCCCGACCCGCTGCTGGCCAGGCTGCTGCGCGACGAATGCTCGGAGTTCCTCATCAAGCAGGCCGCGACCATCGAGTTCGGCCCCGACTGGCGGGAGTCGGGCAAGGTCATGCGGGGCGACCTGGTGGTCACCCGGCGCGGGCAGGGGACGGTCGCCCTGAACGACATCGGCGGCACCACCCACTACATCGCGACGGCGAAGAGCAAGCCGCTGGGGGTGCTGGAGGCCGGGTCGCAGCGGCTGGAGGTGCCTGTTGAGCTCACCCCCGGCCGCTGCGACCCGCACGCGTTCGCCGAGGCCAAGAAGGCCTTCCTGTTCCCCGTACGGGCCGCCATCGACGGGGGCGAGGAGCGCGTGGTGATCGTGACGCCGCCCAAGCCGGTGCAGGACCGCCTCATCGACTACGCGCTGCGGGCCTGCGGGCTGGGCGGCTGAGAGGGTCAGCCCTCGATCTTGCCGGTGCGGTACTCCAGCGCCTTGCCGGGGTACTTGTTGTCGTCGGCGTACTCGTAGACGCCGATCGTCGCCACGGCCGGGTCACCCGCGTCGTTGAACTCGATCGGCCCGCTGATGCCGTCGTAGTCGATGTCCTTGCCGGCCTTCAGCAGGTCGACGCACTCCTTGAAGGTCTTGCACTTCTCGCCGCCCTTGCTCACCTCGGGCAGCTTGGCGGCGATCGACCTGCCGGTGTCGTCCTTGGCGGCCTCGGCGGCCAGGGCGATCAGGTTCGCGGCGTCGTACGACTCGGCGGCGTAGGTGAAGTCGTCGAGCTTGGGGTTGAGCGCGACGAGCTTCTTCCTGAACTCGTCCGGCGCCTCGGCACCCGGGATGGTGCCCTTGACGCCCTTGAGCGTGCCCTTGGGCATCTTCAGGTAGTTGGTGTTCGACATGTTGCCGTCCACCATGTACCACTTGACCTTGTCGGCGCCCAGGCCCTGCTTGACCAGCTCGGCCACGACCTTGGAGGTCTCCTCGAAGCCGACCAGCACGATCGCCTTCGGGTTCTTGGCCTTGATCTTGGCGACGTCGGCGGAGAACTCGGCCGCCTTCGGGTCGTAGTCCACCCGCTCCACGACGCTCGCGCCGGCCTCCTCGGCCGTCTTGGTGATCTGGTCGGCCAGGCCGGAGCCGTACGAGTCCTGCATCGCCATGATGCCGATCGTGTCGTTGCCGTCGGCCACGATCAGGTCACCGAGCACGCGGCCCTGCAGCTTGTCCGGCGGCGCGGTACGGAAGTACAGGCCCTGGTCGGCGATCGTGCTGAACTTGTCGGAGGTGTTGGCCGGCGAGAACTGCACCAGGCCCGCGCCCGTCACCTTGTCGATGATCGACTCCGACACCGACGACGAGGCGGCGCCGACGATGGCGTCGGCCTTCTGCGCCACCAGCTTGTCCACCGACTGCGAGGCGATGTTGGTGGTCGTGTCGCCCGAGTCGGTGTGGATCGTGGCGACCGGCTTGCCGAGCACGCCTCCGGCCTCGTTGATCTCCTTGACGGCCTGGTCGACGCCGGCGAACTCGGGCGGGCCGAGGAACGCCAGCGAACCGGTCTGGGGCAGCACCGTACCGAGGGTCAGCGTGCCGTCCCCCTTCGCCGCCGGCGCCGACGAGGCCGCGGTCGACGGCGCCGCGGAGCTGGGCTGCTGCTCGGCGGTGTCGCCACCGCCGCCGCCACACGCCGTCAGTGCCAGGCTCGCCGCGGCCGCGACGGCCAGAATGCGCCCCGTTGGAGCAATGCGGTTCATATAAGAGACTCCCCCTATCGCAGCGAAGGAACGATCACCTTCGCCGGGTTTTCCGAGCTCAGCATGCCTGTCCGGCGACGTCGGGGGGAGTTCTTACGCGGCTTTTATGCTGATTCGTAATGTCCCAAACACCCATAGTAATGGCATGTTTCATGAGAGTTACGGACACCCCCTGATATGAGATGCCCTGATCCGAAATTTCCGGATCAGGGCATGAACGAGATGGTCCGCCGGGTTGCGCCGGTTCAGCGGGCTCGGCTGCTCAGTCGCTCGGCGGCTTGGTGGCTCGGCGGCTCAGCCGGCGATGTTGCCCTTGCGATATTCGATCGCCTTGGCGGCGTTGAACCGGTTGTCGGCGCCGTACTGATAGACACCGATCGTCGCGACCGACGGGTCACCCACGTCGTTGAAGTCCACCGGGCCGCTGACACCCTCGTAGTCGATGTCCTCGCCGGCCTTCAGCAGGTCGACGCACTCCTTGTAGCGGGTGCACTTCTCGCCGCCCTTGCTCACCTCGGCCAGCTTCCCGGCGATCGAGGCGCCCGAGTCGTCCTTGGCCGACTCCGCCGCCAGCGCGATGAGCGTCACGGCGTCGTACGACTCCGCCGCGTAGGTGTACTCGGCCAGCTCCGGGTCGACCGTCAGCAGCCGCTTCTGGAACGCCTCCGGCGCCGCCGCCCCCGGCAGCGTGCCCTTGACGCCCTCCAGCGTGCCCTTCGGCGCCCTGGCGAAGTTGGTGTTCGACATGTTGCCGTCCACCATGTACCACTTGTGCTTGTCGCTCGTCAGGCCCTGCTTGACCAGCTCCTGCACGACCTTCGCCGTCTCCTCGAACCCGATCAGCACGATCCCCTTCGGGTTCGCGGACTTGATCTTGGCGACGTCGGCCGAGAAGTCGGCCGCCTTCGGGTCGTAGTCCACCCGCTGCACGACCGTCGCGCCGCCCGCCTCCGCTGTCTCGCTCACCTGGTCCGCCAGGCCGGAACCGTAGGAGTCCTGCATGGCCAGGATCCCGATGGTGTCGTTGCCATCGGAGACCACCAGGTCACCCAGGACCCGCCCCTGCAGCTTGTCCGGCGGCGCGGTGCGGAAGTAGAGCCCCCGATCGTTGATCGTGGTGAACTTGTCGGAGGTGTTGGCCGGCGAGAACTGCACGACCCCCGCCCCCGTGATCTTGTCGATCACCGACTCCGACACCGACGACGAGGCCGCCCCCACGATGGCGTCCATCTTCTGCGCCAGCAGCTTGTCCACCGACTGCGAGGCGATGTTCGTGGTCGTGTCACCCGAGTCGGTGTCGACCTTCGTGACCGGCTTGCCCAGCACCCCGCCGGCCTCGTTGATCTCCTTGAGCGCCAGGTTGACGCCCCCGAACATGGGCGGGCCCAGGTACGCGAGCGAGCCCGTCTGCGGCAGCACCGTACCGATGGCCAGCGTGCCGTCCCCCTTGGGAGCGGCCGAGGAGGGCGCCACGGACGCCGAGCCCGTGGCCTCGGGCCCCGCGGTCGTGCCGCCACCGGAGGAGCAGGCGGCCAGCGCCAGGCACACCGCGGCGACCAGTGCCGGGGCGGCGAGCGGGGCGCGCGAATTGCGGATCATCGAAAGCGTCTCCGTTCGTAACGAGCGGACCTTCCGTCCGCCCATCAGTTACGCGCCGGGACGCCGCCCCGCGAAAGCACCCGAAGCCGGTTGGATGCCCAGTCGTGACCGCACCACAACCCAACGGGTCAAATCACCTGATATAGGGCTTTTTCAGGATCGCTCGGCCGTGTCATCTATAACGATCTGAGCAACCTCACGCATGCTCAGCCGCCGATCCATCGACGCCTTCTGGATCCACCGGAACGCCTGCGGCTCGCTCCAGCCGTGCTGCGCCATCAACTGCCCCTTGGCCCGCTCCACCAGCTTCCTGGTCTCCAGCCGCTCCGACAGGCTCGACACCTCGGCCGCCAGCGCCACCATCTCCTCGTGCCGGCTGACCGCCATCTCGATCGCCGGCACCAGATCCGCCTTCGTGAACGGCTTGACCAGGTAGGCCATCGCCCCCGCGTCCCTCGCCCGCTCCACCAGATCCCGCTGGGAGAAGGCGGTCAGAATGAGGCAGGGGGCGATCCGCTCGGACACGATCCGCTCGGCCGCCGAGATGCCGTCGAGCACGGGCATCTTCACGTCCAGGATGACGAGATCGGGCCTCAGCTCGGCGGCCAGCCGGATCGCCTGCTCACCGTCACCGGCCTCGCCCACGACGACGTAGCCGTCCTCCTGGAGCATCTCCTTGAGGTCGAGGCGGATCAGGGCCTCGTCTTCCGCGATCACTACTCGCCGCTGCGTACTCACGAGCAGAAGAGTACAGACGTCCGGTAGATTAGATCCACGCCGGTGGGGCTCGGGGCGTTATGCTGCGAGATCACAGACCGGACATTTGTCGCCCCGGTAGACCAATCGGCAGAGTCGATGGCCTCAAAATCCATTCAGTGTGGGTTCGAATCCCACCCGGGGCACTGACTCGACCGCCCAGGCACTCGACCGGGCGGTTTTGTCGTACCCGGATGCGCACTCTCCGCATGTATGACGTAGCTGTGCGCCACCGAGCGCTCCGTCTACTGGATTCCGGGCTCAGCGTCAGCGAGGCGAGCCGCCAGACCGGCGTCAGCGCGTCGATCATCCGGAAATGGCGGAGCCGGCCGACGGGCGCCGCGTCCCCGCCTTCCCTCTGCCCGCGTTGCTCGACGCTCCCCTGTCCTCCCGCGCCGGCCGAGAGCTACGCCCACCTCCTCGGCCTCTACCTGGGAGACGGCCACATCGTGCACTGCGGCAAGGAGGTGCACCGGCTCTCCATCTCCTGCGACGACCGCTGGCCCGGACTCATCGAGGAGGCCACCGCCACGATGGCACGGGTCATGCCCGCCTCGGCGGTGAGCCGCCGTCGGCGCAACGGCTGCACCGAGGTCAAGAGCCTCTGGAAGCACTGGCCCTGCCTGTTCCCCCAACACGGGCCCGGCAGGAAGCACGAGCGCGAGATCGTCTCGGCGCATCCGGGACCGTTCGTCAGGGGCCTCATCCATTCGGACGGCTATCGCGGGCTCAACCGCGTTCGCCACGAGCTCTCCGGTGGCGTCCGCTGGTACGAATATCCGCGCTACCACTTCAAGAACGAGTCCCGCGACATCCTGGCCCTCTGCTGCGCGGCGCTCGACCTGCTCGGCGTGGCCTGGCGGTTCAACAACCGCAACGAGCTGTCCGTCGCCAGGCGGGAGGCCGTCGCGTTGCTCGACCGCCACGTCGGACCCAAATACTGACCCCCGGGATCGCCCGGGAGCTACCAGGGCACCGTTCCGGCGTCGTCGAAGAAGCCGCCCGTCGGGCCGTCCGGGCCGAGGGTGGCCAGTTCGATGATGATCGCGGCCCCGTCCGCCGCCGTGCGGGTGATGCGGAAGGGGAGGTCCTTGGTGAAGTCGGTGGCGCAGGCGCCGGGGGCGGCGGCGTTGACGAGGATGCCGTCCTTGTGGAGCTCCTTGGCGTACTGGACGGTCAGGGAGTTGAGCGCGGTCTTCGACGGCGGGTAGGTCGCGGAGGCGGGCAGGCCGGACATGTAGTGGGCGGGGTCGGTGTGGTGGGTCAGGGAGCCGACGCCGCTGGAGACGTTCACGATGCGGGCCGCGGGTGAGCGTCTGAGGAGGGGGAGCATGGCGTTGGTGACGGTGAGGACGCCGATGACGTTCGTCTCGAGGACCGCGCGCATCGTGCGCGCGTCCGTGGCGCTGGGCTGCGGGCCTATGGGGCCGGAGATGCCGGCGTTGTTGACGAGCACGTCGAGGCGGGTGAGGGAGCCGGCGGCGGCCTGGACGGTGTCGGGGTCGGTGACGTCGAGGACGATCGGGCGCACGTCGGCCCCGGTCGCGCGCAGGCGGCCGGCGGCCTCCTCGCCGCGGGCGCGGTCGCGGGAGCCGAGCAGGACGGTCATGCCCCGGGCCGCGAGCCCGGCGGCCACCTCGTACCCGATGCCCTTGTTCGCCCCGGTCACCAGGGCGGTGGTGGTGTTCTCGGTCATGTCAGGAAGCACATCATCGCGGCCGGGCCGGGGGCCAACACCGGGTGGGTCATGGGCAATACCCTGGAGGTATGGAGACGCGCGAGCTGGCCTATTTCGCCGCCGTCGCGGAGGAGCTGCACTTCGGGCGGGCGGCCGCGCGGCTGGGCATGGCGCAGCCGCCGCTGTCCCGGGCGATCCAGCAGCTGGAGCGGCGGCTGGGCGTGCGGTTGTTCGAGCGGTCCAGCCGTGGGGTGTCGCTGACGCCGGCGGGTGAGGTGCTGGCCCGGGAGGCGGCGAAGGTGCTCGACGCGGTGGCCGCCGCGACGGCGCGTACGCGGCGGGCCGGGCTGGACTCGCCCCGGCTGGTGGTGGCGCTCAAGCCGGGCGGCGACGGGGGGCTGCTGCCGGACATCCTGACCGCCTACGGTTCCCGTCCCGACGCGGTGGACGTGGAGCTGGCGCTGTGCGGGGTGGCGCAGCGGGCCCAGCTGGTCCGTGACGGCACGGCGGACGTGGCGTTCCTGCACGTTCCGTACGAGGACCTGACGGGGTTCGACAGCGAGCCGCTGCGGGTGGAGGGCACCGTGGCCGTCATGCCCATGGGGCACCCGCTGGCGGGGCGGGCCTCCGTGTGCCTGGCCGACCTCGACGCCGACCCGACGCCCCGCTGGCCGGGGCGGCATCCAGAGGTCACCGATCCGGCGATGTTGATGCAGCTCGTGGCCCTGGGGCGGATGATCGTGGTGGCGCCGGAGTCGGTCAGGGGACAGATACGGCGCGATCTGGCGTGCGTTCCGGTCCTGGACGCGGAGCCGACGACGGTGGTGCTGGCGTGGGCGGAGGAGACGCGGTCGCGCGCGCTGGCCGCGTTCGTGCGCACAGCGACGGAGGTGGCCGGGCGCCTCAAGCACGCGCGGGGGTGACGGAGGTGGCCGGGCGCCTGGCGCACGCGCCGGGGTGACGGAGGGGCCGGGCGCCGCTGCCCTGCGCTCCGGAATGACGTCCGCCTGGCCGCCACTGCGGTCCTGGGACCGGCGATGGATGGGGTGGGGGACTTTTCGGGATCGCTCCCACAGGGAATAGCCCGTTCAAGATCGATGAATACGGGGGGTGGGGCGGGATGCCGTTGAGCGTGACGGTGCGGGAGGCGTTCCTGGCGGAGCCGCACATCGCGAGCCTGGCCGTGGAGGCGGGTGACGGGCGGGCGCCGCTGACGGTGCCCGTCTGGTACGACTACAGTCCCGGCGGCGAGATCCGGTTCCTGACGGACGGCGACTCGCTGAAGGCCAGGTTGATCTCGAAGGCCGGCCGGTTCTCGATGATGGTGCAGCGGGTCAGCCCGACCTACCGGTACGTCTCGGTGGAGGGGCCGCTCGTGCACTCCGGGCCGACGACGATGGAGGACCTGACCCGGATCTCGGCCCGCTACCTGCCGCCCGACGCCGTGTCGGGGTACGTCCAGGGCTCGGATCTGAACGTGCTCGTGACCTTCAGGATGCGGCCGGAACGCTGGCTCTCGGCCGACCTGGGCGCCCTCGGCTGATCTGCGAAACGGTAGTTTTGGCCCGTGACTGCTATCGATCCCACTTCGACCGGCGCCGTCGGCACCGGCCTCGCGACCATCGCCGCCGACGGCACCGTACTCGACACCTGGTTCCCCGCCCCCGAGCTGGGCGACGCGCCCGAGTCGGGCACGCGGCGGCTGTCCGCCGAGGAGGCCGGCGAGCTGGCCGGGCTGATCGGCCCCGATCCGGCGCGGGGCGTGGACGTGGTGGCGGTGCGCACCGGCATCGCCAAGCTCTCCGAGCCGCCGGCCGACACGCATGACGTCTATCTGCGCCTGCACCTGATCTCCGCCCGCCTGGTCCGGCCGAACGGGGTCAACCTGGACGGGATCTTCGGCCTGCTGGCCAACGTGGTGTGGACCAACTTCGGGCCGTGCCCGGTGCCGGACTTCGAGCGTACGCGGCTGCGGCTGCGGGCGAAGGGGCCGGTGACGGTGTACGGGGTGGACAAGTTCCCGCGCATGGTCGACTACGTGCTGCCCTCGGGGGTGCGGATCGCCGACGCCGACCGCGTACGGCTGGGGGCGCACCTGGCCGGCGGCACCACGGTCATGCACGAGGGGTTCGTGAACTTCAACGCGGGCACGCTCGGCGCGTCCATGGTCGAGGGCCGCATCTCGGCCGGTGTGGTCGTCGGCGACGGCTCCGACGTCGGAGGTGGCGCCTCGATCATGGGGACGCTGTCGGGCGGCGGCAAGCAGGTCATCTCGGTGGGCGAGCGCTGCCTGCTGGGCGCGAACTCGGGCCTGGGCATCTCGCTGGGCGACGACTGCGTGGTGGAGGCCGGTCTGTACGTGACGGCGGGCACCAAGGTCGCCCTGCCGGACGGCACGGTGGTCAAGGCGGCCGAGCTGTCGGGGTCGGACGGCATCCTGCTGCGGCGCAACTCGCAGTCGGGCGCGGTGGAGGCGGTGCCGCGCAAGGGCGGCGGCATCGAACTCAACGCCGCCCTGCACGCCAACGACTGACCCGGGTCGGTGCGGGTGGCCCGGCGGCCCTTTGGATCGCGTCAGGGCTCCATGCACCACGTCGGGGGCCCACAGCGCGCTCCGTAACGGCGCTGAGCCGATGAAGGGTCAGCGGCCGTTTCCTGGAGGGCCAGCAGCCGAAGTGCGGCGGGTGGCAGGCCACGGCGGAGCGTGAACGGAAAGGCCGCTGACCTGGGTCAGCGGCCTCGGCGGTGGAGAAGGTCAGTGCGCGTGGCTGACGGCGGAGCCGATGGTGTGGACGCGCAGGGCGTTGGTGGAGCCGGGGGTGCCGGGAGGGGAGCCGGCCACGATGACCACCTTGTCACCCTTCTCCAGCCTCCCCAGCGACAGCAGCGACGCCTCCACCTGCCGCACCATGTCGTCCGTGTGGTGCACGAACGGCACGTGGAACGTCTCCACCCCCCACGTCAGCGAGAGCTGCCCGCGCACGTGGGGCGCGGAGGTGAAGGCCAGCAGCGGGATCGGCGAGCGGTAGCGGGCCAGCCGCCGCGCCGTCTCACCCGACATGGTGAACGCCACCAGCGCCTTGGCCCCCACGATGGCCCCGACCTCGGCCGCGGCGCGGGCGATGGCGCCGCCGGTGGTCTCCGGCATGCGCTCCAGCGTGTGCGTGGCGTGCAGGGAGGCCTTCTCCGCGGCGCAGGCGATGCGGTCCATCGTGGAGACGGCCTCGATCGGGTAGTTGCCGACCGAGGTCTCGCCGGACAGCATGACGGCGTCGGCGCCGTCCATGACCGCGTAGGCCACGTCGGAGGCCTCGGCGCGGGTGGGGCGCGGGGAGTTCATCATCGAGTCGAGCATCTGGGTGGCGACGATGACCGGGCGGGCCTTCTCGCGGCACAGCTCGATGATGCGCCGCTGCACGATCGGGACCTGCTCCAGCGGCAGCTCGACGCCGAGGTCGCCGCGGGCCACCATGATGCCGTCGAAGGCCTCGACGATGTCGGGCAGGCGGTCGACGGCCTGCGGCTTCTCGATCTTGGCGAGCAGCGGGAGGCGTACGGCCTCCTGCTCCATGATGTTGCGCACCACGTCGGCGTCGGACGGGCGGCGGACGAACGACAGGGCGATCATGTCGAAGCCGGTGCGCAGCGCCCAGCGCAGGTCGGCCTCGTCCTTGTCGGTGAGCGCGGGGGCGCTGACGTTGATGCCCGGCAGGTTGAGGCCCTTGTTGTCGGAGATCATGCCGCCGATGACGACGCGGGTGATGACGCGGTCGCCCTCGACGCGGGTGGCCTCGAGCACGAGGCGGCCGTCGTCGACCATGATCGTGTCACCGGGGCGGACGTCGTTGGGCAGGCCCTTGTAGGTGGTGGAGACCTGCTCGCGGTCGCCCGGCACGTCTTCGGTGGTGATGGCGAAGACGTCACCGAAGCCCAGCCGGACGGGGCCTTCTTCGAAGGTGCCGACCCGGATCTTGGGACCTTGCAGGTCGGCGAGCACGCCTACGCCGCGGCCGAGGTCGGCCGCCACCTCCTTGACCCGGTCGTAGACCTCTCTGTGCATGTCATGATTGCCATGGCTGAGGTTGAACCGTGCCACGTCCATGCCTGCGGCGATCAACTCGCGGAGGCGTTCTTTGGAGGAAGTGGCGGGGCCTAGGGTGCAGACGATTTTCGCACGACGAGTCACGAGTCCTACCTTAATTGGTACAGACCACTTGGCAGTCATTGACGACGGAGAACGTACCCGGCGTAGGAGAACAGAACGAGAACGGCGACCCCCAGTCTCGCCAAGTTCGTGTACTGCTCCGGGTAGATCACGCCTTCGATGTAGTGGTCGATGAAGCCGCTTGCGGGCAGTGCCTCCTGTCCGGCGTGGCGGCGCGCCCAGTCCTCGACGAGGGTCAGCGGGCATTCGACGCCGGTCAGGATCGAGAGCACCCCCCATGCGGCGACTGCGAGGTGCGCCCAGATAGTACGCCGCCAGCGCCATGCGACGAACCCGCCCACGGCCATGTAGACGAGAAAGGTGAAGTGCACCACCATCGCGGCGTCCGCGAGAAGGCGATACATCATGACTTGACGGTAGGGAGCCGCGGCCCCGGCGTCCACACCTCACCGCCCGGTGGCCCCCGCCTCCCGGATCTCGGGTCCGTACCTCAGAAGCTCTCAAGGCTCGACGGTGGCCGCCTTCCAGGCGTCCACGATGCCGTGGCCGTAGAAGCCGTTGTCGGCGGTCCCGCCCTCGCAGTCGTGCGTCTCGGTCTGGCCGAACGCCTTGTAGACGTACTGGCGGGGCGAGGGGCACGCCTTCTGCGCGGCGGTCTTGTAGAGCAGTTCCTCCACGGTGGCGGGGGCGAGGTCGAGCCTGCCCTTGCCGGGCTTGCCGAAGCGGCTGACGAGGATCGCGGCGACGCCGGCGGCGTGCGGCGAGGCCATGGAGGTGCCTTCGAGGTACTGGTAGTAGGCGCAGGTGCCGCCGGTGCAGTCCTTGACGACGTCCGCGCCCTTGGGCTCGCCGGAGGCGTCGATGCGCCCCGCGGCGCGCAGCACGTGCTCGGGGGCGGCGGCCAGGATGGACCTGGTGGCCTTGGTGCCCTGCCCGTCGAGCACGTCGCCGCCGGGCGCCGACACGTCGGTCTGCTCCACGCCGTAGTCGCTGTAGATGGCCTTGCGGCCGGAGGGTCCGAGGGCGGAGACGGAGATGACGCCGCCGGACTCGGCGGGCACGTTGATGCAGGAGTTGTCGATCCGGCGCTCCTTCTCGTCGCCCTTGGGGTAGCCGGGGCTCTGCTTGTCGACCTGCGGGCGGCCGAGGTCGGTCGAGCCGTTGCCGAGGGCGGAGACGAGCGTGACGCCCTTCTGGCGGGCGTAGTCGAGGGCGCGCTGCATGCCGGTGATGATGGCGCGCTGCTCGAGCTGCTGCTTCTTGGTGTCGGACTGGTTGGAGGCGCAGTTGAACAGCCAGGGGTCGACGAAGTAGCTCATGTTCACGACGTCCACGCCGATGTCGCCGGCGTAGGTGAGGGCGTCGAGGCTGGGCTTGAGGAAGAAGAACCCGGAGTCCTGGCCGGCCCGGAGGTTCACGATCTGGACGGCGGGCGCGACCCCGGCGATGCCCTTGCCGTTCACGGGTGAGGCGATGGTGCTGGCCACGTGGGTGCCGTGGCCGTCGTCGTCCACGTCCACGGCGTCCTTGCAGTTTGCGGCCTCGCAGGGGCCGTCGAGCGTCTCGCCGTACTCGTCCTTGGGCTTGTCGGTGACGAAGTTGCGGCTGAGCTCGCGGTTGAAGTTGGCGGCGAGGTCGGGGTGCTTGCCGTCGACGCCGGTGTCGATGACGCCGACGAGGACCTGCTTGGTGCCGGGGGCCTTCGCGTTGGCGCGGTCGGCGCCGATCATCCGCATGTCCCACTGGCGGCCGGCGAGCGGCTCGCCCCTGCTCTTGGTGAACGAGTCCGCGTCGGGGAAGGCTCCGGCGGTACGGCGGGCGGTGGCGAAGCCGATGCGGCGGTCCGGCGAGACGCCGACGACGGCCCTGTCCTCGCCCACGGCCTCCTCGAACCCGTCGCCGTCGCCGCTGGCCATGAGGTACCCGAGCCGGGTGTCCACCGAGACCGTGGTGCCGCCGGCGCGCTCGACGGCGGCCTCGGCCGCGCGCTGCTTCCCGCCGGCGTAGAAGACGAGGTATTCGGCCTGCGGGGCGGTGGGCTCGCGGGGCGCGGCGGGCGAGCAGGCACCGGCCGCGAGCAGGGCGGCCAGCGCCGTCAAGCCAGAGGCGACCCGCCGCATTGTTCCCCCATCTCACCGACTCGCCGCAGAACCTGAATCTTCCCGACAGTCAACCAGTGATGCAACTTAGTGGTGAAATTTCGGTCGATGGTGGGCGAAGCGTACCCATGGTGGGGGTCCGCTTCGGCTGATCGAGGACGAGCGGGCCCGGCTGCGCGTCCGGGACGCCATCGCCCGCGCCTGCCGAGCCGGCGCACGCCGTTGCCGGGGCCGTACGGGACGGCCCCGTCGGGGACGGCTCAGACCAGCGGCCGGGCCGTCGGCAGGATCGGGTACGGCAGCGCCGTGTCGCCGGTCAGGAACCGGTCCACCCCGGAGGCGGCGGCCCGCCCCTCGGCGATGGCCCACACGATGAGCGACTGCCCGCGGCCCATGTCGCCGGCCACGAAGACGCCGTCGACCTTGGACATGTACGTCTTGTCGCGGGCCACGTTGCCCCTGGCGTCGTAGAAGCCGTCACCGGCGACCTCGGCCAGGTCCTGCAGCAGCGCGCCCTTCTCCGGCCCGAGGAAGCCCATGGACAGCGTGACCAGCTCGGCCGGGATCTCCCGCTCGGTGCCCGGGATCGGCTTGAACCCGGCCTGCGGCCCCTCGACCTCGACCAGCCGCAGCGCGCGCACGTTGCCGTCGTCGTCGCCGACGAACTCGGTGGTGGAGACCGCGTACACCCGCTCTCCCCCGCCCTCGGCCAGCTCCTCGTGGGCGCTCTCCATCTTGAACAGGATGGGGAACGTCGGCCACGGCTGGCTGCCGGGCCGCGAGGCCGGCGGCTGCGGCATGATCTCGAGCTGGGCGACGGACTTGGCGCCCTGCCGGATGGCCGTGCCGATGCAGTCGGCGCCGGTGTCACCGCCGCCGATCACCACCACGTGCTTGCCCTCGGCCGAGATGGGCGGCTTGGGGAAGTCGCCCTCCTGGACCTTGTTGGACAGCGGCAGGTATTCCATCGCCTGGTGGACGCCCTTGAGCTCGCGCCCGGTCACCGGCAGGTCGCGCCACTGGGTGGCGCCGCCGGACAGCACCACGGCGTCGAACTGCTCGCGCAGCTCGGCGGCGGTGATGTCCACGCCGACGTTCACGCCGGTGCGGAACTCGGTGCCCTCGGCCCGCATCTGCTCCAGGCGGCGCTCGATGTGCCGCTTCTCCATCTTGAACTCGGGGATGCCGTAGCGCAGCAGTCCGCCGATCCGGTCGGCCCGCTCGAACACCACCACGTCGTGCCCGGCCCTGGTGAGCTGCTGGGCGGCGGCGAGCCCGGCGGGGCCGGAGCCGACGACCGCGACCCTCTTGCCGGTCTTGACGGCCGGGGGCTGCGGGGTCACCCAGCCCTCGGCGAACGCCCGGTCGATGATCTCGACCTCGACCCGCTTGATCGCCACCGGGTCGGAGTTGATGCCCAGCACGCACGCCGCCTCGCACGGAGCCGGGCAGAGCCTGCCGGTGAACTCCGGGAAGTTGTTCGTGGCGTGCAGGCGCTCGATGGCCTCGCGCCAGTCGGTGCGGTGGACCAGGTCGTTCCACTCGGGGATGAGGTTGCCCAGCGGGCAGCCGTTGTGGCAGAACGGGATGCCGCAGTCCATGCAGCGGGCCGCCTGCTTGGTCAGCTTCTCCTGCGAGAAGTCCTGGTAGACCTCGCGCCAGTCGCTGATGCGGACGTCCACGGGGCGGCGCGCCGGCAGCTCCCGGTCGTGCGTGAGAAAACCCTTCGGGTCAGCCATTCGGTACGCCTCCCTTAACCCTGAACCGCGGCGGCCATGACCGCCTCGTCGATGTCCCTGCCTTCGGCGCGGGCGGCCTCGGCGGCCTCCATCACCCTCTTGTAGTCGGTCGGCATGATCTTGCCGAACCGGCCGAGCGCCTCGTCCCAGTCGGCCAGCAGCTGCTTGGCGACCGGCGAGCCGGTCTCCGCGAAGTGCTTCTCGACCGTCTCCTTGAGGAACTCGGTGTCCTCCTCGGTGAGCGCCTCGATGGCGACCATCTCGCGGTTGACCCGCTCGGGCTTGAGGTCCAGCAGGTACGCGATGCCGCCCGACATGCCGGCCGCGAAGTTGCGCCCGGTCGGGCCGAGCACGACGGCCTTGCCGCCGGTCATGTACTCGCAGCCGTGGTCGCCCACGCCCTCGACGACCGCCGTGGCGCCGGAGTTGCGCACGCAGAACCGCTCGCCCACGACGCCGCGGATGAACACCTCGCCGGACGTGGCGCCGTACAGGGCGACGTTGCCGGAGATGATGTGGCCGTCGAGCGGGGCCTCCTCGTGCGGCCGGACGGTGATCCGCCCGCCGGACAGGCCCTTGCCGAGGTAGTCGTTGGCGTCGCCGGTCAGCCGCAGCGTGATCCCGCGCGGCACGAAGGCGCCGAACGAGTTGCCCGCCGAGCCGGTGAACGAGATGTCGATCGTGTTCTCCGGCAGGCCCTTGCCGCCGTGGCGCTTGGTGACCTGGTAGCCGAGCATGGTGCCGACCGTGCGGTTCACGTTGCGGATGGGCAGCTCGAGCGTGACCGGGGTGCCGTCCTTGATGGCGCCCTCGGCGAGCTGGATGAGCGTGTTGTCCAGCGCCTGCTCCAGCCCGTGGTCCTGCCCGACGATCCGGCGCAGCGCGGTGCCCGCGGGCAGCTCGGGCTGGTGCAGGACCGGCGACAGGTCGAGGCCGCTGGCCTTCCAGTGGTCCTCGGCCGCCGTCATGTCGAGCATCTCGACGTGGCCGATCGCCTCGTCGAGCGAGCGGAAGCCCAGCTCGGCCAGGTATTCGCGGATCTCCTCGGCGATGAACTCGAAGAAGTTGACCACGAACTCGGGCTTGCCGGTGAACCGCTTGCGCAGCTCGGGGTTCTGCGTGGCCACGCCCACCGGGCAGGTGTCGAGGTGGCAGACCCGCATCATCACGCAGCCGGAGACGACCAGCGGGGCGGTGGCGAAGCCGTACTCCTCGGCGCCGAGCAGCGCCGCGATGACGACGTCGCGGCCGGTCTTGAGCTGGCCGTCGACCTGGACGACGATGCGGTCGCGCAGGTCGTTGAGCAGCAGCGTCTGCTGGGTCTCGGCCAGGCCGAGCTCCCACGGGGCGCCCGCGTGCTTGAGCGACGTCAGCGGCGACGCGCCGGTGCCGCCGTCGTGCCCGGAGATGAGCACCACGTCGGCGTGCGCCTTGGACACGCCCGCCGCGACCGTGCCGACGCCGACCTCGGCGACCAGCTTCACGTGGACCCTGGCCTCCGGGTTGGAGTTCTTCAGGTCGTGGATGAGCTGGGCCAGGTCCTCGATCGAGTAGATGTCGTGGTGCGGCGGCGGCGAGATGAGGCCGACGCCGGGCGTGGAGTGCCGGGTCTTGGCGATCCACGGGTAGACCTTGTGGCCGGGCAGCTGGCCGCCCTCGCCGGGCTTGGCGCCCTGGGCCATCTTGATCTGCAGGTCGGCCGCGTTCACCAGGTATTCGGAGGTGACGCCGAACCGGCCGGAGGCCACCTGCTTGATCGCCGACCGGCGGGCCGGGTCGTACAGGCGCTCGGGGTCCTCGCCGCCCTCGCCGGTGTTGGACTTGCCGCCGAGCTGGTTCATCGCGATGGCGAGCGTCTCGTGCGCCTCCATCGAGATGGAGCCGTACGACATCGCGCCCGTGGAGAACCGCTTGACGATCTCGGAGACCGGCTCGACCTCCTCGATCGGGATCGGGCTCCCCTTGCGCAGCTTGAACAGGCCGCGCAGGGTCATCAGCCGCTCCGCCTGGGAGTCGACGAGGTTCGTGTACTCCTTGAAGATCTCGTAGCGGCGGGTCCTGGTGGCGTGCTGCAGCTTGAAGACGGTCTCGGGGTTGAACAGGTGCGGCTCGCCCTCGCGCCGCCACTGGTATTCGCCGCCGACCTGGAGCTTGCGGTGGGCGTTCTCCACGCGCGGGTAGGCGTGCTGGTGACGCTGCCTGACCTCTTCGGCCAGCACGTCGAAGCCGACGCCGCCCAGGCGGGAGGTGGTGCCGGTGAAGCAGGCGTCGATGACCTCCTGGCTCAGGCCGAGCGCCTCGAAGATCTGCGCGCCGGTGTAGGAGGCCACCGTGGACACGCCCATCTTGGACATGACCTTGATGACGCCCTTGCCGTACGCCTTGATCAGGTTGCGCACGGCCTTGCGCTTGTCGATCGGCAGTGCGCCGGTGTCGACCAGGTCCTCGATGGTCTCGATCGCGAGGTAGGGGTTGATCGCGGCGGCGCCGTAGCCGATCAGCAGCGCCATGTGGTGGCACTCGCGGGCCTCGCCGGTCTCGATGACCAGGCCGATCTTGGTGCGGGTCTTCTCCTGGATCAGGTGGTGGTGCACCGCGCCGGTCAGCAGCAGCGACGGGATCGGGGCGAGGGTGTCGGAGGAGCCGCGGTCGGACAGCACGATGATGCGCGCGCCGTCCGCGATCGCCTGGGACGCCTCGGTCCTGATCTCCTGCAGCCGCCGCAGCAGCGCCTCGCCGCCGCCGGCGACCTCGTACAGGCCGCTGATGACGTACGGGTGGAAGCCGGGCAGGTCGTGCTCGTCGTTGATGTGGATGATCTTGGCGAGCTCGTCGTTGTCGATCACCGGGTACGGCAGCACGAGCTGGCGGCAGGAGCTCGGCCCCGGGTCCAGCAGGTTGCCCTCGGGTCCGATGGTGCTGGCCAGGGAGGTGACCAGCTCTTCCCGGATGGCGTCCAGCGGCGGGTTCGTGACCTGCGCGAACAGCTGGGTGAAGTAGTCGAACAGGAGCCGGGGCTTCTCGCTCAGCACGGCGACGGGCGTGTCGGTGCCCATGGAGCCGATCGGCTCGGCACCGCTCTTCGCCATCGGCGACAGGATGATGCGCAGCTCTTCCTCGGTGTAGCCGAAGGTCTGCTGCCGCTTGACGAGCGCCTCGTGCGTGGGGATCTCGCGCTGGCGGGCCGGCAGCTCCTCGAAGCGGACGAGACCGGCGTGCAGCCAGTCGGCGTACGGCAGCTCGGCGGCGAGCTCGGCCTTGATCTCGTCGTCTTCGATGATCTTGCCGCGGGCGGTGTCGATGAGGAACATGCGGCCCGGCTGCAGGCGGCCCTTGCGGACCACGTCCTCGGGCTTGAAGTCGAGCACGCCGGCCTCGGAGGCCAGCACGACCAGGCCGTCGGCGGTCACCCAGAAGCGGCCGGGGCGCAGGCCGTTGCGGTCGAGCACGGCGCCGGCCAGGGTGCCGTCGGTGAACGTGATCGAGGCCGGGCCGTCCCACGCCTCCATCATCGAGGAGTGGAACTCGTAGAAGGCCCGGCGCGCCGCGTCCATCTCGGTGTGGTTCTCCCACGCCTCGGGGATCATCATGAGCACGGCGTGCGGGAGGCTGCGGCCGCCGATGTGCAGCAGCTCGAGGGCCTCGTCGAAGCTGGCGGTGTCGCTGCCGTCCGGGTCGCAGATGGGGAAAAGTCGCGAAATATCGCCTGGAATGTGGGCGGACTCCAGCATCGCCTCGCGAGCCCGCATCCAGTTGCGGTTGCCCTTGACCGTGTTGATCTCGCCGTTGTGCGCGATGTAGCGGTAGGGGTGGGCCAGCGGCCAGCTCGGGAAGGTGTTGGTGGAGAAGCGCGAGTGCACCAGCGCGATGGCGCTCTCGTAACGCTCGTCGCTCAGGTCGGGGAAGAACGGCTCGACCTGCTCGGGCGTGAGCATGCCCTTGTAGACGATCGTCCGGGCGGACAGCGACGGGAAGTAGACGTCGGCCTCGTGCTCGGCCCGCTTGCGCAGGCAGAACGCGAGCCGGTCGAGCTCCAGCCCCTCACGCCCGTCGGGGGCGGCGACGAAGAGCTGGGCGAAGTGCGGCATCACGGCCCGGGCGCTGGGCCCCGGCAGGTCGCGGTCGACCGGCAGCTCCCGCCAGCCGAGCACGGTCAGGCCCTCCTCGGCCGCGATCTCCTCGATCAGCCGGGTGGCCACGCTCCTGGCCTCACCGTCGAAGGGCAGGAAGGCGATGCCGGTCGCGTACGCACCGGCGGAGGGCAGCGCGAACGGCACGCTCGCGCGGTAGAACCCGTCGGGAATCTGCGTCAGGATCCCGGCTCCGTCGCCGGTGTCCGGCTCGCTACCCTTGGCCCCCCGGTGATCGAGATTGCACAGCGCCGTCAGCGCCTTGACCACGATGCCATGATCACGGCGCCCCGCGACGTCGGCGACCATGGCGACACCGCAGGCATCGTGCTCGTTGGCGGGGTGGTACAGGCCCTGGGGCTCGGGGAACCCGAGGTGGGCAGCAGGCATTGAATCCCTCCCGTCGTCTTCGTCTGTCTCAAACTGCTCTACAGGCGGGGACGACGTTGGCCCTGCTGCATATCGTGGGTAGAGGTTACCCCACCCTGCCGGAATGGTGCCCGCCGCGTCCGCATTGCGAACATTCGCGTGGTCCCAACATCCGAACTCCCTATCCCAAACCCCGGACCTGGCCGGCGAAATTCCCGATCCAGACGACGGAAATGCGGTACCGGGAGCGAGTCCTCCGGATGCCGGCAGGGTCCCGATAGGGTTTGCCCATGGAGCGCGACGGGGTCGAACGGTTGCTCGCCGAGGCCGGGGCAGACAGCAGGCGGTTGCGGCACGCCCTGACCCTGGTCTGCGACGGCCAGTGGTGGACCCTGGCCGGCCTGGTCAGGGAGACCGCCACGTCCAGGCGTACCGTCGAGGCCCTGCTGCGCGAGCTCGTCCTCGAGCGCGACGGTGACCGGCTGCGGGTCCCGCTCGCCGACACCCCCGCCTATCAGGACCTGCTCGCCCTGGCCCCGCCGCCGGAGGACCCGGTGGCCCACCTGCTCCCCCACTACGCCCACGTGCTCGACCGCCTCACCGCCCTCGTCGCCAAGGCCCCGCGCGCCCGCCACGTGCTCGACCACGTCACGGCCACGCCGGAGACCGTGCTGCGCCGGGCGCTGCTGCTCGGCGCCCGTTTCTGGCTGCCCGGCGCCCGCCTGCTGTGCGTGGGCGACCACGACCTGACCTCGCTGGCCGTCAAGCTGGTCCACCCCGGCACCGACGTCACGGTGGTCGACGTCGACGAGCGCATCCTGGCCTACATCGACGACCAGGGGCTGGGCGTCCGCACCCGCTGGGCCGACCTGCGGCTCGGCCTGCCCGCCTCCGCCAGGGACCACGACCTGGCGCTCACCGACCCGCCGTACACGCCGGAGGGGACGGGGCTGTTCGTGGCGCGGGCCGTGGAGGGGCTGAAGGACGAGGGGCGGGTGCTGCTGGCGTACGGGGCGAGCGAGCGGACCCCCATGCTGGCGCTCAAGGTCCAGCAGGAGCTTTCGGAGCTCAACCTCGCCTACGAGGCCATCTATCCCGATTTCAACCGCTATTTCGGGGCAGAGGCCATCGGTTCGGCCGCCGACCTGTACATCCTGCGGCCCACCACCAAGACCCGCCCGGCCGTTCAGTCCCGGCTGAGCCGCCAGGCCACCGCCATCTACACCCAGGGCCCGCAGGCCGTGGAGAGCGCGGAGAGCGCGGTGAGCGCGGTGAGCGCGCCCTCGGCCTCCGAGGAGGCCCTTTCGGGGTTCGGGCCCGACCTGCTGGTGGGCGACTGGCCCAAGGAGCTCGCCCAGCCCCGGGTCAGGCTCTCGACGTGGCTCGCGAAGCCGTACGCGGCCGCGCCGGAGCGGGTGGCCGTGGCCGTGCCGGCGGGCCTGGAGGCGGCGCTGCCGCGCCTGCTCCTGGCCACGCGCGCCGCGCACGTACGCGTGCTGTGCCCCGGCTCACCGCCCCCGCTGCCCGAGGTGCTGTCGGCCGTCTACACGCTGAGCGAGGCGGGCGACGGCCTGCTGGACGCCGTACGCCTGCCGCCGCCGGCGGGCGAGGCGGACTCGGTGCTGCGCAGGATCCTGGACAACGGGCACGCCAAGCTGGCGAACACGTGGCGGGAGGCGCTCATCGCGGTGGCCCGCGCCCAGGGCACGACGCTGACGAAGAACGAGGCCCGCTCCCTGATCCGCGAGGCCGCCGACTGGTCGGACGACCTGACCCCGCTGGAGACCCCGCTCCACCACCTGTCCGCCCTCCCGGCCGCCGTCACCACCACAGTCACAGCCCTGACCACCGCCACCTCCTGACCCGGCACCCACCCACCACCAGACCGGACCACCGAACCGGGTCCCGCGCCCGGCGACCCCACAGGGATGCGTGACGCTCACTGCCACACTCGACCCCGAGCGGCACCGCCCCACGCCTCGCCGCGCCGGGCGACCGGACCGCCCCCGCGCACACCCCTGCGCACGGACACCCGAGCACGCCAGGCGACCCCGCTGACGATCGGGGCCGGTTGGTGTGCGGTCAGGTTGCGGCGACGATGCGGCCCTGGACCACCCGGCCGAGGCCGTCCAGCGAGACGAGCGCGGTGACCAGGTCCTGCGCGGGTGCGGGCCCTCCGACCCAGCTCACCGTCACGTAGTGCCCCATGGCGCGGGCCTGGGCGCGGCTCCCGGTGGGGTCGAACGCGACCTCCTGCCGTACGAACCCGTCCTTGCGCAGGGCCGCCACCAGCGCGTCGGCCGCCCGCCCGTCGCCGAGGTTGAAGATGACGAACTGGCCCACCATGGAGCCGCCCCTGTACGTCGCCTGGAGCGCCTGCGTGCAGCCGGCCGCCGTGGCGCCCCAGAGCACCTCGTCGCACTCGGTGAACTCGCGCGTCGCCTCCAGGGTCAGGCTGCCCAGGCTCCGGGCCGCCGGGGTGAAGACCTCTTGCAGGGTCAGCGGGGCGGCGTCGTTCTGGCGGGTTTCGATGGCCGCGTAGAAGGCGGAGGTGGGCTCGGCGTGGAAGGCGGCCGGGCGGGGATCCTCGCCGCGCAGCCACAACCAGCCCGCCACGGCGATGACCGCCACGCCGGCGAACACGATCGGGAGAAGCACGCGCCGGGACATCAGGACGACGGCCCCGTGATCGAGACGACGCGGCGGTAGACGGCCTTCTCCGCCCCGCGCAGGGCCAGCGTGAGGGAGACGAAGTCGTCCCTGGCCGTGGGCTCGGTGCCGTCGACCTTGCCGAGCCACACCAGCCCGACGTAGTGGCCGAGGGCGTAACCGCCCGCCTCCGAGTAGCCACCGGCCGGGAAGGCGGCCTTGGTGGAGGACAAGGGCCGCGCCCATCCGCCTCGGTAAAGCGTCTTCAATGACTCGACCAGCTCGGCGGCCGACTGGCCGTCCTTGAGGTTGAGTAGCGTGTACTGGCCGATGTAGCGGCCGTCGGAGCTGGCGTACAGGCCACGGGCGGCCTGGGTGCATCCGGCGTCCGACACCTGCTCGAGGAGGACCCCACCCCACAACGCCGCCGAGCAGTCGGCGTCGAGCTGCTTGGCGACGAGCTTGAGCTTGAGCTTCTTGGAGACGGCCAGCTCGCTCTGGCCGAACACCTCTTTCTCGGTCAGCGCCTTGCCGTCCTTGGTCCGTTCGGTCACGGGGTCGAACAGCTTGGGCGAGCCCCAGCCGCGGAACACCTGGGGCACGGCCGCGTTGGGACCGAGCACGGCGGCGCTGGCCTCCCGCTCGGGCGTGTAGGTGCCGAGCGAGCCCACGACCGCCACCAACCCCACGACGGCGGCGATCGCGGCGACGACGCTGGTGATGATGACGAGCAGCCGTTGCTGGTCGGGCCGGAAGCCCCAGTCGGTGAGCACCGGGAACTGCCAGTCGGAGCGGGGGGTACGGCGCCGCTTGCGCGACGCGGCCGTCGCCGCCCACTGCCCGCCTTCGTCGGCGTCACCCCCGCCTCGCCCGTTGTCGACCCCCAGGCCGAGCTCACCGGCGGGCCACTCGCCCGCGTCGGAGTCCTCCGTCGAACGCCGCCCGCCGCCGAACGCCTTCCGGCCCCGTTTACGGGAGTCCTCCGGCTTCCGGCCACGCCCTTCCGCCCGCCGACCATGGTCCTCAAGCCCGCCCGCCTGCTGGCCGCCCGCTTGCTGGCCACCAGCCTCCGGCCCGGCCGCCTGCCAATCGCCGCTGACCGACCCGGCGGCTTGCCAGTCACCGCTGCCCACCGGCTCCGCGGACCGGCTGCCGCGGGCGCGGGCCGCCCTCCGGCTGCTACGGCTGCCCGTCGATCGCCTGGCCCGCTCTCCGCCGGCCGCCGGCTGTTCCGCACCGGCCGTTTCCCGGGCGGCACCCGCACCGGACCGGCCGCCGTCCTCGGAACCGCCCAGAGCCCAATTGCCGCCGTCAGCGCCGGCGGACTGCCAGCCGACGCCATCCGCGCCCCCGGACTGCACGCCCCCGGACTGCACGCCCCCGGACTGTACGCCTGCGGACTGCGCGCCGGCGGGCTGCCAGCCACCGGCGTCGGCGCCTGCGGCGGACCGGCCGCTGCCGGCGGCACGCCGGCCGGCCCGGCCGCCGTCATCGGCACCAGCGGAGGATCGGCCGGCCTGCGAGGGCCAGCCACCGCCATCGGTCCCGGCAGCCTGACCGCCGCCGTCCCTGCCCTCGGCCTGCCAACCGCCGCCGTCCCTGCCCGTGGGCTGCCAACCGGCGGCTTCCCTGCCCTCGGCCTGCCAACCGGCGCCATCCGCCCCCCGGGCACCACCGTCGGTGCCGGGGGCCGCGTGGCTGCCTCGGCCGCGGCCGGTCGCGTCCGTGTTCCCGCCAGTGCGCCCGCCGTTGGAGCCGGGCGTGGCTCTTCTCCGGGCCATCACAGCCCCGCCGCCCCGATCAGGTTCCCGACGGCGAACGTGACCGCCGCCGCCACCGCCCCCACCACGAGCTGGCGCACTCCTGAGTACCACCAGCTACGCGCCGTCACGGCCGAGACCAGCGCGCCCGCCACGAACAGCGCCACGCACGAGACCGCGGCCGACACCACCAGCTCCCGGGCCCCGAACAGGTACGGCACCAGCGGCAGCACCGCCCCGACCGCGAACGACAGGAACGACGAGACCGCGGCCACCGTCGGCGACGGCAACTCGCCCGGGACGACCCCGAGCTCGTTGCGCGAGTGGACCTCCAGCGCCCGCTCAGGGTTCCGGGAGATCTGCCTGGCCACCTCGGCGGCCAGGTCGGGCGTCACACCCTTGTCGACGAAGGTCTGGGCCAGCTCCGCCTGCTCGTCCTCCGGATGGCGGGCCAGCTCGCGCCGCTCGACGGCGATCTCTGCCTGGGCGAGCTCGCGCTGGCTGGCCACCGAGACGTACTCGCCGCCCGCCATGGACAGCGCCCCGGCGGCGAGCCCGGCGACGCCGCCCAGCGCGACGACCCTGGTGTTGGCGGTGCCACCCGCGACGCCCGCGATCAGCGCGAAGTTCGACACCAGGCCGTCCATCGCGCCGAACACCGATGGCCGCAACCAGCCCCCGGTGACGTCACGATGACGGTGGTGGGCCTCCGCGCGACCGCTCATCGCGTGTTCTTCTCCTTCGTCACGGGTTCGGGGTCGGAAAGCTCCGCGGGCTCGTCGGAGTCCCCGGAGTCCCCGGAGTCCGCGGAGTCCCCGGAGGCGGCCTTCTGCTCCTCGGCCGCCGGCTTCTCGACCTCCAGGGCCTCCGCCTCGGAGGTCTCGCCCTTCGGCTCCCCAGGTTCGGGGGCCCCGGGTTCGGAAGCCGGGCCCTCCCCGGTGTCCGGTGACGCCTTCTCCGGCGAGGCGTCGTCCGAGGACTCGCCCGTGCCGGGGTCGGCCTGGCCGGACGAGTGCGCCGGGTCGACCACCTCCGTGCCGGGTTCGCCCTCCGACGGCGGCACCACGACCTCCACGCCCGTCTTGTTCCGGGTCGCCCAGAAGAACACCAGCGCGCCGACGAACAGCACGATCGAGGTCCACTGGTTGATCCGCAGCCCGAGGAACTCCACCGCGTGGTCGACGCCGCCCACCGGGTCGATGCGCAGCCCCTCGATCCAGAAGCGGCCGAGCGTGTAGCCCGCGACGTAGAGGGCGAACAGCCGTCCGTGGCGCAGCGTGAGGCGGCGGCCGAGGAAGATGAGCGCGAAGCCCAGCGCCACGTCCCAGAGCGACTCGTACAGGAACGTCGGGTGGTAGAGGACGCCGGGCTCGCCGCCGTGGTCGACGTCGATCTCCAGGCCCCAGGGCAGCGTGGTCGGCGAACCGTACAGCTCCTGGTTGAACCAGTTGCCCCAGCGGCCGATGGCCTGCGCGAAGGCGATGCCGGGCGCGACCGTGTCGGCCATGGCGCTCATGGAGATGCCGCGCTTGCGCACGTACAGCCACACGCCGACGGCGCCGAGCGAGATCGCGCCCCAGATGCCGAGGCCGCCCTCCCAGATGTACAGCGCCTTGTAGGGCTCCTTGATCGCGCGGTCGCCGAAGTAGGTCTGCCAGTCGGTGATGACGTGGTAGAGGCGGCCGCCGATCAGGCCGAAGATGACCGCGGGGACCGCGATGTCAATGATCGTCCCCTTCTGGCCACCGCGAGCGCGCCAGCGCCGCTCGCTCAGCCAGACGGCGACGATGACGCCGAGCACGATGCATAGCGCATAAGCCCGGATCGGGATGATTCCGAGATACCAGACCCCTTCGGCAGGGCTGGGAATCGAGGCAAGGGGCATGTCAGGTGAGGGTAGCGGAAGCGAGCCTACTTAGCCGCCTCCGTAATCTCATCGCGCAGTTGCGACGGGCTGAACAGTACCTGATTGTCGATTTCTGTACCGTTCAGTTTCACCGTCGGCGTGTGGGTGAGCTTCTGCTCTTCGCTGACCTTCTTGCTGTACGCCAGCTGCGCCTGAGCGTGCTTCTGCGACGTGACGCACTCGTCGAAGCCCGGAGCGGTCACCCCGGCCTCCTTGCCCCACTGCTTGAGCTGGTCGGGCAGGAAGCCCTCCGCGGTCTCCGAGGGCTGGTTCTCGAAGAGCAGGTCGTGGAAGGCCAGCCACTGCTTGCCGTCCGCGACGCACCGGCTCGCCGCGCCCGCGCGTACGGAGTTGGACTTGGTAGGCTCCTGCGAGAAGATCGTGATCGGGTGGAAGACGACCTTGGCCTTGCCCTCGGCGGCGAGGTTCTTGAAGGTCTGGCCGCTGACCCGCTCCAGCTCCTTGCAGGCCGGGCACTGGAAGTCCTCGTAGATGTCCACGACGGGCGCGGTGACGCCGGCCTTGGCCATCACGGCGGTGCCGTCGGGCTGCACGGCGATCGGCGCGAGGGCCGTGGTGGCCTCCTCCGGGCGCGAGGTGCTGGCGGCATACCACCAGCCCGCCCCGACCGCGGCCAGCGCGACCACGCCGGCGGTCACGTAGGTCACCACGCGCTTGCGCTTGTCGCGGGCCCGTGCGGCGGCCTGCTGCTCCTTGATCTTCTCGCGCGCCGTCTGAGACTTCGTCTTCGTACGTTCGCCCTTGCTCATCAGTCGTCCTCCTCCTCATCTCCAGTGTCGCCCCCGAGGCCGAGGGCTCCGTCGAGCGCGAAGCGGCCCGGCGGGAAACGCGCGGCCCAGGCGCCGAGCAGCACGAGGCCGAAGTCGCGCAGGATGTCGAGCAGGTAGGTCGGCTCCTGTCCCTTCCCCAGCTGGCCGCCGCCGCCGAAGCAGCCGCAGTCGATCCGCAACCCGTTCGCCCACGCCCAGGCGATGCCGAACACGAACGCGAACATGAGCAGCCCCGCGATCACCGCGGCCACCCTGGTCAGCAGACCGACGACCAGCAGCACGCCGACCACGATCTCCAGGATCGGCAGGGCGTAGCCCACCGCGACGGCGATCGATTCGGGCAGCAACTGGTAAGCCTTGACCGCCACGACCGAGTCGGCCGGGTTGCCGATCTTGAGCGCGCCCGCCACGATCAGCACCCCGCCCAGGACGAGCCGGGCGGCGGTCGTCACCCAGGGTATCGCCGACGTCGCCTTCAGTGACGATTGTGACGCGGTCACGAGTGTTCTCCTCTGTCTCTGCGCCGGGAGGCGCACAGTACCGGGATCTCATCCGATCACGCCTGGGATAAGCATCAGCTAAGGCAGGATTCCGTCGCCGAGCTGGGAGAGTTGCCACTTTTACTCGCTTAAGTTAAAAATTACTTATGCAAGTAAAAAGGGACGAGTCGGTTACGACTGCCGCCCGGCGGGCACAGATCGTGGCCGCGACCATCGCGACGATCGCCGAGCTCGGCTACCACCAGGCGTCCTTCGCCCGGATAGCCGAGCGGGCCGGGCTCAGCAGCACGCGGCTGATCTCGTACCACTTCGACGGCAAGGACGACCTGATGGGTCATGCCATCACCTCGATCTACGGGGACCTGTCGGCGTTCATGAGCCGGCGGGTGAGCGCGCGGACGACGCCCGGGGCGGCGCTGGAGACCTACATCCGGTCGCTGGTGGAGTACATCAGGGACCACCGTGCCGAGATGCGCGCGGCCACGGAGATCTTCCTCAACTTCCGGCCGGAGGGCGGCTCGTCGGCGCAGGACGCGGCCACCAACCTGTCGGCTCTGTCGCACATCGAGCGGCTGCTGGCCTGGGGGCAGGAAAGCGGGGAGTTCAGGCGGTTCAACACCCGGGTGATGGCCATGGCGGTCCAGCGCTCGCTGGACGGGCTGCCGTTCCTGCTGGAGGCCGACCCCGGCGCCGACCTCGACGAGTACGCCGAGGAGCTGGCCGGACTGTTCGCCAGGGCGACGCGCGCATGAGCACCCGGCTGAGAGGGCTGGCCACGCTGGCGATCGACATCGGGCTGCCGATGGGCCTCTACTACGTGCTGCGCGCCGCCGGAGTCGAGTTCCACACCGCGCTGGTGGTCAGCTCGTTCATCCCGGGCCTCGGCGTGCTCTCCGACCTCGTACGCGGCCGCAGACCGGACCGGCTGGGCCTGTACATGACGGTGATGATGCTGGCCAGCGCCGCCACCTCCGTGCTCGTCCAAGACGCCCGGTTACTGCTGGCCAAGGACGGCTGGTTCACGGCGGTCGCGGGCCTGTGGTTCCTGGCCAGCGCGCGCGGCGAGCGGCCGCTGGCGTTCGTGTTCACCCGCTTCCTGCTGGAGGGCCGGATCGGGCCCAACCGGGAGTCGTGGGACGTGCTGTGGGAGCGGCTGCCGGCCTTCCGCCGCATCTGGCGCGTGGTGAGCGTCATCTACGGCGTCGGCCTGCTGGTGGACGCGGTGGTGCGGGTCGTGATCGCCTACACCCTGCCGGTGGACGCCGTGCCCGGCGTCAACACCGCCCAGTATGTCGTCTGGCTGCTGCTGATGCAGGTCGTCATCAACGTCTACCTGGTGCCCACCGGCGTGTACAGCCGCTGGTCCCCGCTGTACGCCGAGCTCAGGCACAGCTGAGCCGGGCCCCGCCCCAGTCCGCGTGGTCGTTGCCGTTGCCGTCCCCCGCGTCGCCGGCCACGAGGTCCACGTACCGGGCGCCGGTCAGGTCGGCGCTCAGCTCGTACGCCGCGTCGGCGGCCCGCAGCACCGGGCTGCGCGCCCGCTCCGCGCCGTCGGCCACCACGGCGAACTCCACGGACCCCCGCGTCGCCTGCACGTCGTCAACACCGACGAAGGCCGTGAAGTTCGTACACCGCCCGCCCAGGTAGAAACGCACTTTGGCCGGCGCATGTGTGCCGAGCCCCTTGTCGAACGCCCGCCCGCCGATCACGATGGGCCCGCCGTCGGCCGGGCCGGTGTCGCCGTTGGACCGGTCGCGCTCCACCGGGCCCCAGCCGTTGTCGGCCACGACCCACTCCAGGTCGCTCGCGTACGCGTCGGCGGCGGGCGGGGGCGGCAGCGTGCGCACGGACGTCGTGGCGGTCAGCGTCCTGGCCGCCCCGCCGACGGTGTAGCCGGCGGTGGCGGCCAGCTCGTACGTGCCGTACGGCGCGTCGGCGGGCGGCGTCACCCGCCACGTCGTGGTCAGCTTCCCGCCGGGCTCCACGGAACCACCGCCGTCGCCCTCCACGGTCCACCCCTCCGGCACCTCCAGCCGCACCGCCACGTCCTGGACCGCCACCTCCTCCAGGTTCGTGAAGGTGGTGGTGACCTCGTTGGCCGCCCCCTGCTCGAACGCCTCCGAGGCGGGCACCAGGTCCAGCGACCCGCACGCCTGTCCCTCCGGCGTGGCGCCGAGGTCGGTGACGGCGAAGTCGTCGAGGACGAAGTCGGCCCCCGCCAGCTCGGGCCGCAGCGAGCGCAGCCCGACCCAGACGTCGCCGCACCCGGCCACGACCCGCTCGGTGAACCGGGTGGTGGCGCGCCGCTCGGGGATCGGCGTGCGCCGGGTCTCGACGGCGGCGCCGCCCTGGTCGTAGCCGGTGACCCACTGGTAGGTGCCGGCCAGCGCGTTCTGGTAGCTGAACGACACCTCGTAGGCGTGCCCCGGCTCGAACCGCGCCGTGTGCGGCAGCGTCCGGTAGATCAGGCCCTGCCGCTCCTCGTGCGCCTTCAGCGACCAGTCGCCGTTCAGCACGTCGTCCACCGTCTTGCCGTTCCACCCGGCCTGCGTGTACGGCTCGTGCCGCTCGGACAGGTGCGTACGCGCGTCGAACGACCCGCCCGCGTCCCCCTTCACGAACGGCCCCCACCCGGGCTCCACCGACTCGAACGTCTCCACCGCGCCAACCGGCTCCCGCTCGAACACGCGCACGTCGTCCACCCGCACGTCCCCACCCGTGTCCCCGCCCGTGTCCCCATCCGTGTCCCCATCCGTGTCCCCATCCGTCTCCGCTGCCGTGATCCGCAGCGTGGCCGCCCGGCCGGACGCGGTGAACGTCACCTTCATCCGCTGGAAGTAGGTGTCGTGCTTCTCGTCGGAGGCGATGTAGTTCCTGGCCGTGGAGCGCAGCACCGTCACCTCCTGCCCGCCCGCCTCCAGGGTGGTCGCGCGCGTCCTGCCGGGCTCGACCTCGACGAACGCCGAGGCGGTGTAGGTCCGGCCCGGCCGCAGGCCCCGCAAAGGCTGCTCGATCCGTGCCCGGGCGCCCGAGCCGAGCAGCGCCACCCGCCGGCCCAGCTCGTCCCGCTCGACGCTGACGGGCCCGCTGACGCTCCAGCCGTCGAGGCGGTCGCCGTTGAAGCCCGGGTCGCGCAGGCCGCTCCCCTGGCCCCAATCCGGGTCTCCCGGCCGGGGCGCCCTGCCGGGATAGAGCACGTAGGGCACGCCCGGCTCGGCCCGCAGGGTGATCCTGCCGCCGGCCGGCGTGACCGTGCCCACCTGGACGCGGCCCTGGTCGGTGAGCGCGTACACGGTCATCGCCCGGTCGGCCTCCCACGTCGTCTCGCCGCCGGCCGGGTTGTAGTGGTAGAGCCTGCCCTTCCACGGCAGCAGGTACGTCCCGCCGTCGAGCACCTTGCGCCCGCCGGCGAACAGCTCGCGCTTCCCGTTCCGGTACGTGCCGCGCACGCCCCCGGTGAACACGATCTCGTCGGCGTTCCAGTCCATGATTCTCTGCTGCTGCAGGAACTTGACCGGCAGGTTGTGCTCCCAGATGTTGCGGTAGAAGGCGGTGAAGTCGTTCTCCGCCGTCCAGCCCTCGAACTCGACGATGCGGGCGTTGCCGAGGATGGGATGGGCGTTCCAGACGTCCTTCTCGTGGTTGCGGGCGAATCTGATGATCTGCGAGTTCAGGCCCTTGTTGGTGACCCCGCCGTAGTTGAGGTCGTTGGCCCAGTGCGCCCACAGCGACGAGCGTTCCAGCTTGTCCGACCACTCGGTGGTCACCTGCCAGCCCTGCGCGCGCAGCTCCGCCAGCGTGCGGTCGGCGACCCAGCCGTACGGCCGGAACACGTCCACGTACAGCACCGCGAGGTTCCTGCCGGTCTCCTCGCGCAGCTGCCGGAACCTGCGCGCGAGGGTGCCCCGCGTCAGGTCGCCGCGCTGGTCGATCAGGTACGCCTGGTCGAGCCAGTTCCAGCCCTTGGCGTCCTTGTTCACCAGCTGCTCGTCGAAGTTCCTGGCCTCGGGGTAGGCCTCGGTGGCGTTGACGTGCACGCCGAACGTGGCGTTCCACCCCCGGCCGGCGTCGAGCAGCGCGTTCAGGTCCTTCAGGCCGCCGGCGCGGCGGTTGTAGTTGCCGCCGTAGTCGGGGTGCGCGGCGTCGTGGCCCTCGGACTGGTAGCCCTTGAGCAGCGCCAGCTGCCCGAGCCCGTCGGTGGCCAGCGAGATGCGCTTGACGTCGTCGAGCGTGCGCAGGAACGGGTGCGTGGCCTGGCTGGAGAAGTTGAACGGGATGTGGGTCACCACCCGGTCCTTGGTCTGCTCCGCGCCCGGGGGCCGCACGCCGATGCTCCGGAACGCGATCGCGCCGTCCTGCCAGTCGAGCGTGCCGTCGCCGTTGGCGTCGGGGGTGAGCACGACCTTCGCCCAGGGCCGCACCTCGGTGAACGGCGCGCCCGTCGCCCGGTGGGTCCACTGGCCGCTCCAGACGCCCACCCGTACCGTGCCGTCGGGGTCCTTCCTGGCCTGGTGCCAGAGCCGGGCGGCGTCGCGGTCCGTCACGCCCGAGGGACGGTCGTAGGTGGAGTTCGACTCGACGGCGGCGGCCAGCCGGTCGGTGTTGACGATCGCGTACGTCGCCCCGACCGGCGCCGGGTCCGCCGCCGTACCGGCCGTGACCTGGGCGAAGACGTCGGCGGTGCGGGTCGAGTTCGGGTCCAGGCGGGTGAACGCGGTGGCCGCGCCCGGCTGCGCGCTCGACACGGACACCAGGTCGTGCCCCGGCAGGTCGATGGTGTTCACCCGGAACGCCTCGGTGTCGGTCACCCGGTCGATCGAGAACGTCGTCACCCTGCCCCTGACGCCGATGCCGGCCTCCAGCACGACCCCGTCGCCGAACGCCAGCCGGTAGCGGGCCGTGGCGCCGTCGTTACCGGTCAGCGTGACGTCGGCGGCCCTGGACTGGCCGTTGAGCACGACGGCGGGCACCCCCGTGCTGCCGCCCAGCGTGGCGCCGCTCGCCCGGTCGGTGTAGCCCAGGACGCGCGGGAACGCCGGGTCCAGCTCCACGCGCAGGTCCGCCGACGAGATCGCGATCGGCTCGGCCACGCGCGCGGGCCGCGGCGGCAGGTCCTGCGCGGTGGGGCTCGGGGGCGGCGGGCCGGTGGGTGAGGGGTCGGGCGAGGGCAGCTCGTACGTCGGAGTCGGCGCCGGCTCGGAAGAGGGCGGATCGGCGCCCGGCCTTTCCGCGACTGCCGGGGCGGCCATGGCCGTGGCCGCGAGCGCGAGGACCGCTGCGAGGATTACGGGACGCATAGGTGTCCTTCCGGGGTCATGCGTCACACCGCTCGGGAGCCCCGATCATCACCCGCGACGGACTCGCACGCCATGGACTTGCGCGTCAGATTTCTACAATCCCCTCATTTTTCCTGACAAAAAGCGTTAAGCGCGGCCCCCACCATGGGAAACCGCGCTCCGGAGCGACGGTGCCTAGCGGCGCACGCCCTGGGCCATCTCCCTGGCCAGGACCCCGATGGACGCCCGGCCCGCGGCCTCGTCGGGGGCGTCGAGGATGCGGCGGATGAACGCCGAGCCCACGATGACGCCGTCGGCGTAGGCCGCCACCTCGGCCGCCTGCGCGCCCGTGCCGACCCCGAGGCCCACGCACACCGGCAGGTCGGTGTGCGCCCGGGTGCGCTGGACCAGGCCCTCGGCGGCGACGTTGACGCTCTCCCTGGCACCGGTGACGCCCATCAGGGAGGCCGCGTAGACGAAGCCGGTGCAGCAGTCGACGACCGCCTTGATGCGCTGCTCGGTGGAGCTGGGCGCGACCAGGAACACCGTGTCGATGCCCGCCGCCGCGGACGCCGCCCGCCACGGCTCGGACTCCTCGGGCGTCAGATCGGGCGTGATCGTGCCCACGCCGCCCGCACTGGCCAGGTCGCGCGCGAACCGGTCGGCGCCGTATTTGTCGATCGGGTTCCAGTACGTCATGACGAGCGTGGCGGCGCCGGTGGCGGCGACGCCCTCGACGGTGCGGAACACGTCGGCGATGCGCGTGCCGTTGGTCAGCGACCTGTGCACGGCGTCCTGGATCGTCGGCCCGTCCATGAGCGGGTCGGAATAGGGCAGGCCGATCTCGATGACGTCGCAGCCGGCCTCCACCAAGGCCGCGGCGGCGGAGATCGCGCCTTCCTTGGTGGGGAAGCCGGCGGGCAGGTAGCCGACGAGCGCGGCCCGGTTGTCCGCCTTCGCCTTGGCGAAAACCGTCTGAAGAGTCGTCATGTCTGTCCGTTTCGAAGGTCGAGTCTCACCATGATGCCCTGCCGCGCACCCGCCCCAGAATCCCCCGCGCCGGTCGGACGCAGGTGTGTCGCGGACGCTCGACCGGCCCGGCGCAGGCCGTCGGCGGTCCACGGTGTCAGAGGTTGAAGTATTTCATCGCCGTGCCCATGTCCTTGTCGCCCCGGCCGGAGAGGTTGACCAGGATGGTCGCCTCGGGGCCGAGCTCGCGGCCCAGCTCCAGCGCGCCCGCCAGGGCGTGGGAGGACTCGATGGCCGGGATGATGCCCTCTGTCCTGGCCAGCAGCGAGAACGCGGCCATCGCCTGGTCGTCGGTGATGCCGTGGTAGGTGGCCCGGCCGGAGTCCTTCAGCCAGGCGTGCTCGGGGCCGACGCCCGGGTAGTCGAGCCCGGCCGAGATGGAGTGGGACTCGATGGTCTGGCCCTCGTCGTCCTGCAGCACGTAGGTGCGCGAGCCGTGCAGCACGCCGACCGACCCCGCGGTGAGGGTGAGCGCGTGCTCGCCGCTCTCCAGGCCGTGGCCGGCGGCCTCGTAACCGTGCAGCGCCACGTCCTTGTCGCCGATGAAGGCGTGGAAGATGCCGATCGCGTTGCTGCCGCCGCCGACCGCCGCGCACACCGCGTCGGGCAGGCTGCCGGTCAGCTCCAGCATCTGGCGGCGGGCCTCGACGCCGATGATGCGCGCGAAGTCGCGCACGATCTCGGGGAACGGGTGGGGCCCGGCGACCGTGCCGAACAGGTAGTGGGTGCTGTCGACGTTGGTCACCCAGTCGCGGAAGGCCTCGTTGATGGCGTCCTTCAGCGTCTGGGAGCCGTTGGTCACCGGCACCACGGTGGCGCCGAGCAGCTTCATCCTGGCTACGTTGAGGGCCTGGCGCTCGCAGTCGACCGCGCCCATGTAGATGACGCACTCCAGGCCGAGCAGGGCCGCGGCGGTGGCGGTGGCCACGCCGTGCTGGCCCGCGCCGGTCTCGGCGATCACGCGCTTCTTGCCCAGCCGCTTGGTCAGCAGCGCCTGGCCCAGCACGTTGTTGATCTTGTGGGCGCCGGTGTGGGTGAGGTCTTCCCGCTTGAGCACGATCCTGGCGCCACCGGCCTGCTCGCTGAAGCGCGCCACGTCGGTCAGCGTGGTGGGCCGGCCCGCGTAGGTGCGCAGCAGGTGATTGAACTCGCGCAGGAACTGCGCGTCGTTCTTGGCCTTCTCGTAGACCGCGGCCACCTCGTCGAGCGCCGGGATGAGCGCCTCGGGCACGTAGCGCCCGCCGAAGATGCCGAACTTGCCGTGCACGTCGGGGTCGTCGCCGGCCGCGCCGTTGCCCGCCAGGTCGGCGGCGGTCAGGATGGAGCCTTCGTTTGCCACTGCTATCCCTCTGCTGAGTGGTCGGGGCGCGTCGACGGATGGGCGCCGGCGGTCACCAACGCCTCCACAGCCTTGCGCGGGTCCTTGCCGGTGACCAGGCTCTCCCCCACCAGGACGGCGTCGGCGCCGCCACGGGCGTAGGCGAGCAGGTCGTGCGGGCCGCGCACGCCCGACTCGGCAATCTTGATCACATTATCGGGGATCTTCGGCGCCAGCTTCGCGAAGACATCGCGGTCGACCTGGAGTGTCTTCAGATTGCGCGCGTTGACCCCGATGACCCGGGCGCCGGCGGCCACGGCCCGCTCGAGCTCCTCCTCGGTGTGCACCTCGACCAGCGGGGTGAGCCCGATCGACTCGGCCCGCTCGATCAGCGACACCAGGGCCGGCTGCTCCAGGCAGACCACCATGAGCAGCGCCAGGTCCGCGCCGTGGGCGCGGGCCTCCCAGAGCTGGTAGGAGGTGAGGATGAAGTCTTTGCGCAGGATCGGGATGTCGACCCGGGCGCGCACCGCGGCCAGGTCTTCGAGGCTGCCGCCGAACTTGCGCCGCTCGGTCAGCACGCTGATGACGTGGGCGCCACCCGCCTCGTAGTCGGCCGCCAGCGCCGCCGGGTCGGCGATCGCGGCGAGCGCGCCCTTCGACGGGCTGGAGCGCTTGACCTCGGCGATCACCGAGATCCGGTCACCCCCGAGCGCGGCCATCGCGTCTCTGGGCGGCTGCGCCCGTTCGGCCCGCTGCTTGAGCTCGTCCATGGAGACGGCCTGCTGACGTGCGGCGAGGTCGGCGCGCACCCCGTCGAGGATGTCGTCGAGGACACTCGGCCCTTCCGTCCGCTCACTCACGCGCTTGGGGTCCCTCCGGTCGGCTTCTGGGGGTGGCGGAGAGTTCGCGTCGCGTCCGCTCTCTGCCTTGTCCTGCGATGGTATCGGCCCCTGTGTGGTCACCTCACCACCGGTCCCCATGGTGGACGCCGCCTAGGGGGCGAGGAACGCCCCGAAAGGCAGATTACGGACGACCCAGTAGACCATGACCACCCCGATGAACGCCCAGAGCCACGCCGGATGTGCCAGCGTCGTGCGTCTAGGCCTGCCCTGCCAGGCCCGCACCACCCACCTGCCCCACCAGAACAGCAGGAACGGGACGGTGGCCACGGCGAGGGGGTTGAGGCCGAGCGCGGCGACCGGGTCGAGGTGGGCCAGCGCGTGGATGGTGCGCAGCGTGCCGCAACCCGGGCAGTAGAGGCCGGTGAGCCACAGGAACGGGCAGGTCGGGTAGTGCCCGGGCTCGTTGGGGTCCACCGTGCCGACGACCGCGAAGACGGCGCCTGTCGCCGCCGCAACACCGAGCGGCGCGAGCAGGCCCTTGAGGCGTTGCCGGCCGCGCCGCTCAGTCGTTGCGATGCTCATGCTCCCAGTATCCGCCTTCCGGTTCGTGCTGGTCGTCGGCCCACGGCCTAGTACGTCGTCGAGTACGTGGACATGCTGGCGGCGAAGATCACGAAGAACAGGACATAGGCGATGACGATCAGGCCGTAACCGATCGCGCCGATGATCAGGCTGCGCTTCCACCAGGTCTTGGCCTCGTCCGCCGCCTGCTGCGCGCCACCGAAGTCGCCGACCTGCCACTTCTGGTTCACCTGCGACGACTTGACGATCGACACGATGCCCAGCGGGAGGCAGCAGAACAGGGTGGTGAGGATGGCGGGGACGAGCTGGTTGTCCGGCGGGGTCCCGCCGCCGGGTGCGCCGCCGTAACCGCCGCCGTAGCCACCACCGCTCGGGGGCTGCTGACCGTAGCCACCGCCGTAGCCGCCGCCGCTGGGGGGCTGCTGGCCGTAACCGCCACCGCCGCTCGGGGGCTGCTGACCATAACCGCCACCGCCGCTGGGGGGCTGCTGACCGTAGCCACCGCCGTAGCCGCCGCCACCGCTCGGGGGCTGCTGACCGTAGCCGCCGCCCGGCGGCTGGGCGCCGTAGCCACCGTCGCCCTGGTTACCGTAACTCATGCTAATGACCCCTCATGTCGTCATCTTTGAGTCGAGTTGCGCGCGGCAGCCTAGCGAGAAACCATCTCCTACGTGGATCAACGTCCATTTTGCGGACAATTCGTAATCGGAACGCAAGCGGGTCGTCACGCCCCGGCTACGCCCGCGGCACGTTACTGACGGGTCAGTAGTCGTACGAGGACGACACCCCGGCGCTCAGACCCATCAGGGTCAGGAAGAAGCCGCCGAAGATCAGCCAGCACAACACCCAGATCACGACCGTGATGTACGAGGTGACGAGCCCACCCACCGCCATGCCCGCACCCTCCTCGCCGGTCCGCTTGATCCGGTTGAGCGCGATGTGCCCGAGGATCACGCCCGGGATACTGGTGACGCCGCAGAAGATCAGGCCGATGATGCCCAGGACGAGCGAGGCCACCGCCATGCCGTTGGTGGAGCGGGGCTGCTGCGGCGGCCCGTAGCCGTAGCCCTGCTGCCCATAGCCCGGCTGCCCGTAACCCGGCTGCCCGTAGCCCTGCTGCGCGTAGCCGCCGTAACTGGGCGGCTGCTGACCGTAGCCGCCGCTCGGGGGCATCTGGCCGTAGCCGAGGTTCTGCGGCTGGCTGCCCGGCTGCTCGCCGTAGCCGCCGCTGCTCGGCGGCTGCTGCCCGTAGCCCCCGCCACCCGGCGGCTGCTGGCCGTAACCCCCACCCCCGCTCTGGGGTTGCTGACCGTAGCCGCCGCCGTAGCTCGGCGGCTGCTGGCCGTATCCGCCTCCGGGAGGCTGCGCGCCATAGCCGCCGTTACCGCCCTGATCCCCGTAGCTCATGAGCTGGCTCCTCATATCTTCGTGGCGAGTTGCAACGGCAGCTTATTGAGGAAACGTTTGCCAAGCAGACAAGGATTCAGAACAGTGGAGGATTCGTCACCATCGAGTCTCAGCGGGATTCGGTGGGGTCGTCACCCCGGTCGAGCGCGTCCCACAGCGCCCGGTCGTCCTTGACCTGCGCCCCCGCTCCGGCGGCCGGAGCCGACTCCCGGTCGTAGCGCGCCGACATGCCGGCCCACCTGCCCCCGCGCACGACCGCGAGCGCTCCCCCGGCGACCATCAGCACGGCCCCGGCGGAGGCGACGACGGGCCCCAGGGGCACGACCTCCCAGGGCAGCTCGGCGGCGCCGCGCAGCACGTTCTGCTCGCGCAGCCAGCCGCTGACGTTGTCGTCCCCGAGCGCCGTCCAGACCCCCAAACCGGCGCCGGCCCCGCACAGGGCGAGCAGCACGCCGACGGCGCGGCGGCCCGCGCCCTTGGTCGCCAGCACGGCCACCACCCCGGCCAGCCCGGCCAGCGCCACAGGGGTCAGGACGGGGCTGAGCTCGCCGCCGGTGGGCGCGGTCGCGTCGAGCCCCTGCAGCACCCGCACCCAGGACTGGCCGGCCGCGATCAGCACGAGCAGGCAGCCCGCGGCGGTCGCCACCACCCAGCCCCACAGCTCCCCGCGCCGCGCCGCGGGCCTTGTCGCCGTCTCCATCGCCGTCTCCATCGCCGTCCCTAGCCGAGCGGGAGCTCGAGCTGGTCGGCGTCGAAGCAGGTGCGGTCTCCCGTGTGGCAGGCCCCGCCCTTCTGGTCGACCCTGACCAGGATCGTGTCGCCGTCGCAGTCGAGCGCCACGGCCTTGACGTGCTGGACGTTGCCGGAGGTGTCGCCCTTGACCCAGAACTCCTGGCGGCTGCGGGACCAGTAGGTGGCCCGGCCGGTGGTGAGCGTCCGGTGCAGGGCCTCGTCGTTCATCCAGGCCAGCATGAGCACCTCGCCGGTGTCGTACTGCTGGGCGATCGCGGGGACCAGGCCTGCGGAGTCGCGCTTCAACCGGGCGGCGATCTTCGGATCGAGGGACATGCTGCCATTCAACCAGCCGCGCCCCGTGCCCCCGCCACATGGGCGCGCCCAGGTCAGCCGAGCGCCTGGGAGAGCGTGTCGTAGATGGGGAACAGCGGCGCCAGGTTCGTCCGCCGCAGGCGCCGCAGCACCTGCCCGTCGGGCGCGACCAGCGCCATGGTGCCGTCCCTGTCGCGCAACGCGGCCAGCTGCCGCACCAGGACGCCGAGCCCGGTCGTGTCGATGAAGGTCAGCGCGCTGAGATCGACCACCAGCCGGGGCCCGTGCGTCTCCACCGCCTCGTCCAGGCACCTGCGGACCTTCGAGACGTTGTCCGCGTCCACCTCGCCCGCCAGGCTGACCACGACGAGCTCCCCGTGCCGGCGCCGCGACATCTCCAGCACGTCCACGCCCATAGTCCTCACGACCCCTCCCGTGGGTGGCTCCGCCGAAAAGGTACACCGCCCTGCGGCTCGTCACGGTGGGTTTTGCAGAGAATGCGGTACGTGATGGCATGGCGAGGAGTAATTTCGGACCTGACGCGTGCTAGGGAGGGCGCCAACGTGGTCCACGTCGCGGGCTCTGTCCTCGATCCCGACCTGGGGGATCACGTCTGCCTGCCGTTCGAGGACGAGCGGGAGCGGATGACGGCCACACGGCTGTTCACGATGAACGGCCTGCGCCGCCGTACCAAAGTAGTGATCATCACGCACGCCGACAGCCCCGAGCGGACGCGTGACTGGCTGGCGCCGCTGGTGCCGGGGTTCGCCGACGCCGAGTCCGCCGGGCAGGTGGAGATCCTGGCCTGCGCCGACACCCACTTCACCAACGGCTCCTTGGACCCGGGGCGGGTGTACGCGGGGCTGGCCGACGCCAACGACCGGGCCCGCAGGCACGGGCAGCACGGCGTGTACGCGCTGGTCGACGCCTCCTGGGGGGTGGGCGACGTACCCGGGCACGCGGCGTTCGAGGCGGCGGCCAACGAGCTGTTCGGGGAGCGGTGGCTGGCGGCCGTGTGCCAGTACGACCGCCGGCTCTTCCCCCGCGACGCCATCGAGCGGGCCGCCTCGGTGCACCCGATCTCGCCGGAGCAGGCGGTGCTGCGCTTCGCCAACACCTGCTCGCCCCGGGGGCTGAAGGTGTGGGGCGACATCGACCTCACCAACCGCCCGGCGTTCGCCTCGTTGCTGGGGCGGCTGGAGGAGGAGCCGGGTGAGGTGGTGATCGACGCCTCCGGCCTCGACTTCATCGACGCCGGCTCGGCCCAGCTGCTGACCGTCACGGCCATGGCCAGGCCGCGCGGGAGCACCGTGGTCGTGTGCCGCGACACCATGGCCAGGGTGCTCCGGCTGATCAGGGCGGACGAGTACATCACGGTGCGCCGGGTGGGCGATGTGTAGACAGGTGCTGTGCGCGAGCTTCGCGCGCGGCCGCATCACGATGCTGCGCAGGACGGTCGCCGAGCACGCCGCGTACGAGGGGCTGGCCGGGCGGAACCTGGAGGACTTCGTGCTGGCGGTCAACGAGGTCGTCACGAACGCGGTCGTGCACGGCGGCGGGTACGGGCGGCTGCGGCTGTGGTCGCACGGCGGGCGGCTGTGGTGCGAGGTCACCGACGAGGGGCCGGGGCTGCCGGCGGGGTGGGTGGGCGACATGCGGCCGCCCGCGGGGTTCGAGTTCCGCGGGCGGGGGTTGTGGCTGACGAGCATGTTGTGCGATCAGGTCACGATCGTGTCCGGGCCCCGGGGCACGACCGTGACCTTCGCGGCCCTGAGGGAGTGAGCCTCAGGAGCGCGCCGAGATCCACGAGGCGTGCAGGTCGGCGTACACGCCCGGGCTCTTGACCAGCTCGGCGTGCGGGCCCCGCTGCACCAGGCGGCCGGCGTCGAAGACCAGGACCTCGTCGGCGTTCTCCGCCGTGGACAGGCGGTGCGCGATCGAGACGGCCGTGCGGCCCCGGGTGACGCCTTCCAGGGCGCGTGCCAGGCGTACCTCCGTGGCCGGGTCGACCGCCGAGGTGGCCTCGTCCAGCAGGAGCAGGTCGGGGTCGGCGAGGTAGGCGCGGGCCAGGGCGACGAGCTGGCGCTCGCCCGCCGACAGCGACTCGCCGCGCTGCCCGACCGGCGTGTCCAGGCCGGCCGGCAGGCCCTCCAGCCAGTCGGTCAGGCCCAGCTCGGTCAGGGCCAGCCTGATCTCCTCGGTGGTGGCCGAGGGCTTGCCGTAGCGGATGTTCTCCTCCAGCGTCCCGTCGAACAGGAAGCCGTCCTGCGGGACCATCACGATCCGCTCGCGCAGGGAGGAGAAGCGCACGTCGCGCAGGTCGTGGCCGTCCACCGTGACGCGCCCCGAGCCGGGGTCCATGAGCCGCGTCAGGAGCTTGGCGAACGTGGTCTTGCCCGACCCGGTCTCCCCCACCACGGCGACGCGGGAGCGGGGCGGGATCTCGACCGAGACCTCGCGCAGCACGGGCACGCCGCCGGGGTAGGAGAAGTGCACGTCCTCGAAGGCGACCTCGATGGGGCCGCGGGGCAGCTCCACGCCCTTGTCGCCGGGGTCGGCCACGTCGGGCGGGGTGTCGATGACGCCGAGGATGCGGCGCCAGCCGGCGACCGCGTTCTGGGCCTCGTTCAGCACCTCGGTGGCGGTCTGCAGCGGCGAGACGAACAGCGTCACCAGGAACAGGAACGCCACCAGCTGCCCCTGCGTGATGTCGCCCGACAGACCCAGCCGCACGCCGAGCAGCACGATGCCGGCGATGGCGACGGCGGCCACGATCTCGGTCAGCGGGAAGACGAAGCCGACGATGGTCTGCGCCCTGATCTGGGCCTTCCTGTTGGCGTCCACGGCCGTGTCGATGCGCTCGGCGGTGCGGCGCTCGGAGGCGTAGGCCCTGATGACGGTGGCGCCGACGACGGACTCGCTGACCGCGGCCAGCATGTCGCCGGTGCGCTCGCGTACGACGGTGTAGGCGCGCGACAGCAGCCGCTGGAAGCGCGGCAGGGCGATCATCAGCGGGATGAAGCTGACCCAGACCAGCAGGGTGAGCTGCCAGGAGTAGACGAACATCAGGACGGTGGCCACGAAGAGCTGGCCGAACGCCACGATGATCATCAGCCCGCCCCACTGCATGAAGTTGCTGATCTGGTCGATGTCGTTGGTGACGCGGGAGACCAGGGCGCCGCGGCGCTCGGTGTTCTGGGTGAGCACCGACAGGTCGTGCACGTGCCGGAAGCCGCGTACGCGCAGGGTGGCCAGGGAGGACTCGGTGGCCTTGTACAGGCGGACGTTCATGGCGTACGCGGCCACGGCCGTGAGGACGACCGCGGCGGCGCAGATCAGGACGGCGGTGGTGATGTACGGGAGGTCGGGGGTGCCGGTCTTGAGGCCCCTGTCGATCGTCTGCTGGACCGCGATCGGTACGATGATCTTGCCGATGGTGGCGACGACGGCCAGCGCCAGGGTGCCTGCCAGGCCCTTGCGGAACTCGGGGGTGAGCGAGAGCCCCTGGCGGATCGTGGCCATCGCGGAACGGTCCGAGTCGCGCCGGATGCTCTGCGCCGTCATGCGCTGACCTCTTCTTCCTCGATGGGGACGTCGATGGCGGCCCGCTCGGCCTCCTCGCGCTCGTAGGCGGTCACCAGGTTCCGGTAACCGGCGCAGCGCCGGATCAGCTCCTCGTGCGGCCCCCGGTCCACGACGCGGCCCCGGTCCAGGTAGACCACCTCGTCGGCCAGGGCGATCGTGGCCATCCGGTAGGCGACGACCACGACGGTGGACGCCTCGGCGGCGTCGCGCAGGCCGTACAGGATCTTGGCCTCGACCTGGGGGTCCACGCTGGAGGTGGCGTCGTCGAGGATGAGCAGGCGCGGGCGGCGCACGACCGCGCGGGCCAGGGCGATGCGCTGGCGCTGGCCGCCGGACAGGGAGGCGCCGCGCTCGCCGACGCGGGTGTCGATGCCGGAGGGAAGGCGGCCGACGAATCCGTCGGCCTGGGCCAGCCGCAGGGCCGCCCACACGTCCTCCTCGGCGGCGTCGGCGCCGAGCGCGACGTTGCCGCCCACGGTGTCGTCGAACAGGAACGTCTGCTGCGGCACCAGCGCCACCGACTCGGCCACCCCGCCGTAGGGCAGCTCCCGCAGGTCCACGCCGTCGAGCAGGACCCGGCCGGAGTCGGGGTCGACCAGGCGGACGAGGAGCTGGACGAGCGTGGACTTGCCGGAGCCGGTGGGCCCGACGAGGGCCACGGTGCGGCCGGCGGCCACCTCGAAGGTGACGTCGTGCAGGACCTCGGCCTCGCCGTAGGCGTAGGAGACGCCGGAGACCTCCAGCTTCGCGGGGCTGGTCGAGGTGAGGGGGGCGGTGCCGTACTCCATGGAGCCGGACGCCTCCAGCACGGCCTCGACCCGCTGCCACCCGACGACGCTGCGCGGCAGCTCGGCCAGCACCCAGCCCAGCGCCCTGATGGGGAAGGCCAGCAGGGTGAACAGGTAGGCGACCTGCACCAGGTCACCGGCGTCGATCGCGGTCGCCGTCAGGCGCACGGCGCCCACGGCCAGCACCGCGAGCACGCCGAGCGTGGGCAGCGCCTCCAGCATCGGGTCGAACAGCCCGCGCACCCGGCCGACGGCGATGTTGGCGTCGCGCAGCTCGTGGGCGCGGCGCCGGAACCGGTCGGTCTCCAGGTCCTCACGGCCGAGCGTCTTGACGACCAGCGCGCCGTCGAAGCTCTCGTGCGCGATCTCGCTGACCTCGGCGCGCAGTTGCTGCGCGCGGGTGGCGAGCGGGCTGAGCCTGCGCTGGTAGACGAGGTTGAGCACGGCGATGGCCGGGAAGATGAGGAAGCCCACCAGCGCGAGCACGAGGTCCGTGAACAGCATCGCGATCGCCGCGGTGAACAGCATGACGATCACGCCCACGGCCATCGGCAGCGGCGCGAGCGGCGCCCAGGCGGCCTCGGCGTCGGCGCTGGCGTTCGACAGCAGCTGCCCCGTCGGATGGCGGTGGTGCCACGACAGCGGCAGCCGGAGATACTGCTTGGTCACGTCCCGGCGCGACCTGGCCTGCATGCGGTACTGCATGACGCCGGCCAGGATGCGCCGCCCCGCCACGCCGAACGCCTTGAGCAGGGCCGTGCCGAGGATCAGCAGCACGCCCGTCCACATCGTGCCCGCCGTGACCTGTCCCGCGCCGAACGAGGTCAGCACCACGTTCTGCGTCGCCCAGCCCAGGGCCCAGGCTGAGGCGACGGTCATGCCGCCGTAGACGGCGCTGGCGAGAACGGCCAGCGCGAACACTGCCTTCTCCGTACGAATGGCCACCCCAAGGACACGAAGCCCTTGGCGCATCACGGCCGAGGTGACCTTGGTCGCCACTCGGTAGGTATCCTCTCAACTCTGACGTTTCTACGTATGTCACTATCACGCCTGATCATCCCGTTATTCCCACCGGTAGGGTTGAACACGTGACTCATGCTCGTGGCGAACGCGCCGCGCTCTGCGACCTGCTCGACCGGCTCGGCCCGGACGCGCCGACCCTGTGCACGGGCTGGACCACCTATGACCTGGCCGCCCACCTGGTCCTGCGCGAGCGCAGACCCGACGCGATGGGCGGCATCGCGCTCAAGCCCCTGGCCGGTTACACCGCCTCGGTGCAGAACGGCCTCAAGGCCCGCCACCCCTACCCCGAGCTGGTCGGCCTCGTCCGCAAGCCCGGCGGCGTCTACGGCCTGCTGCCCGCGCTCGACGAGGCCGTCAACACGCTGGAATACTTCGTGCACCACGAGGACGTCCGCCGCGCCCAGCCGTCGTGGGAGCCGCGCGAGCTGACCGACGACTTCGAGCGGCTCATCTGGAAGCGGGTCTCGGCCGGCGCCCGGCTCATGCTGCGCAGGTCGCCCGTGGGCGTGGTGCTGCACCGCCTGGGCGGCGGCGTGACGCTCGGCGGGCCCCGGGGCGGCTCGCGGGTGGAGGTCACCGGCAGGGCCGCCGAGCTGCTGATGTTCTGCTTCGGCCGGCAGCGGCACGCCAGGGTGGAGCTCACCGGCGAGCCGGAGGCCGTCAGCGCGTTGCGCGCGGCCACGCTCGGCGTCTAGCGGGACCCGCCGCCCGCCATCCGCCGGCCATCCACCCGCCGCCATCCGCGTGCGCGCCGGAAATCCCGGCGCGGCAGGCGCTCGCGAGCAATCTCATGCCCGTACCATGGCATGGGAAAGAAGCCCCCCGGTTAGGATCATGTACATCTTTCCCAAGATGCCTAGTGATCGCCCAGATCCGGGTATATACGGCTGGGAATGGACTGCAGGAGGCCCCCCATGCAGGTCAAGAAGGTGATCACCTACGTGGCTGTCGCGTTCGTGGTCTTCTACCTGTTCACCCGGCCGGCCCAAGCCGCCGCCGCGGTCAACGGTGTGTTCGACGGAATCCTTCAGGGAGCCAATCAGTTGGCCGTGTTCTTCTCAAGTGTTCTGACCTGACGGATGGTTCTGTCTGCGTCAGGTGCTTCCCCGCGCTGCCAGATCGTGTTACGCAGGCAGGATGAGAGATCGCCCCAGCGGCACCAAGATCAATCAGCTCGGTTCCGACGCGCGGCGCATCCTCGAGCGAGCTGAGCTCGAGGGCATCGAGCTGATCCGTTTTCTGTACGCCGACCACGGTGGCGTCATTCGTGGGAAGGCGGCGTCCCGGTCCCGGTTGGCCGAACGGCTCAGCACGGGCATCGGGCACACGGTGGCCATGATGGCGATGAACATGCTCGACCAGCTCCAGGACGTCGAGCACATGGGTCCGGTGGGCGAGGTACGCATCGTCCCCGACCCCGCCACGTACGTGCCGTTGCCCCACGCGCCCGGCGCGGCCGCGATGCTGTCGGACCTGTGCCGTCCCGACGGCACCCCGTGGGAGGCGTGCTCGCGGACGTTCCTCAAGAACGCGATCGCGGAGCTGAGGACCGAGGGTTACTCGGTGGTGGCCGCGTTCGAGCCGGAGTTCACGCTCGGCCGGCGGCTGCCCGACCCGTCCGGAGGGCCCGACCGGCTGGTGCCGCTCGACGACTCGCTCTGCTATGCCGGCACGGGCTTCGACACGGCCCACGACTACACGATCAAGCTGATCCGCGCCCTGGAGACGCAGGGCCTGCGCGTCGAGCACTACCACCCCGAGCTCGGCCCCGGCCAGCAGGAGCTGTCCGTGCGCCACGCGCCCGCCCTGCGCGCCGCCGACAACCACGTCATCTACCGCGAGACCGTGCGCGGCGTGGCCATGCGCATGCAGATGTGGGCCTCGCTGGCCCCCAAACCGCTGGCCGACCAGGCCGGCAACGGCGCCCACCTGCACCTGTCGCTGTGGAACGACACGCAGAACGTCTTCGCCGAGGAGAACGAGGTGCGCGACGGCTTCCTCGGCGGCCTGATCGCCCACCTGCCCGCCCTCACGGCATTGACCTGCGGCAGCGTCAACAGCTTCCGCCGCCTGGCACCCCGCACGTGGGCAAGCGCGTACGCGGTGTACGGCCCCGACAACCGCGAGGCCGCGATCCGCCTGTGCTCCCCGCTGGGCGAAAGCGGCGAGCCGAACCTGGAGCTGAAACCCTCCGACTCCTCGGCCAACCCCTACCTGTCGCTCGGCGCCGTCATCCACGCGGGCCTCGACGGGATCCGGCGCAAGCTCGACCCCGGCGAGGCCGTGGACGTCGACCCGGACACGCGGCCGGGCCGCTACCCCCGCCTGCCCGCCTCGCTGGACGAGGCGCTGGACGCGCTGGAGGCGGACGAGGTGCTCATGGAGGCGCTGGGGCCGCTGCGGCGCAGCGCGTACCTCGCCGTCAAGCGGTCCGAGGCGGCCGCGTTCGCCGCCAAGGACGTCCCCTACGAGCTCTTCCAGCACCTGCGGGTGTTCTGACGGGCTAGCGCACCGGGTGGCCCGCCATCCGGAGCGTGTCCTTGACCTCGGAGATCTTCAGCGTGCCGAAGTGGAACACGCTGGCCGCCAGGACGGCGTCGGCGCCCGCCGCCACCGCCGGAGGGAAGTCCTCCAGGCGGCCGGCACCGCCGCTGGCGATCACCGGCACGCGCACGGCCGCCCTGACCGCGCGCAGCATCTCCAGGTCGTAGCCGTCGAGCGTCCCGTCGCCGTCCATCGAGTTGAGCAGGATCTCGCCCACGCCGAGCTCCTCGCCCCGGGCCGCCCACTCCACCGCGTCGATCCCGGTGCCGCGCCGCCCGCCGTGGGTGGTCACCTCGAAGCCGCTCGGGGTGCCCGGTGCCCGCCGGGCGTCCACGGACAGCACGACGCACTGCGCGCCGAACCGCCTGGACGCCTCGGTGAGCAGCTCCGGCCGGGCGATGGCGGCCGTGTTGAGCGACACCTTGTCGGCGCCGGCGCGCAGCAGCCGGTCCACGTCCTCGACCGCGCGCACGCCACCGCCGACGGTGAGCGGGATGAACACCTGCTCGGCGGTCCTGCGCACCACGTCGAGCATGGTCTCCCGCTCGCCGGAGGACGCGGTGATGTCCAGGAAGGTCAGCTCGTCGGCGCCCTCCTCGTCATAGCGCCTGGCCAGCTCCACCGGGTCGCCCGCGTCGCGCAGGTTCTCGAAGTTGACGCCCTTGACCACACGCCCGGCGTCCACGTCGAGACAGGGGATCACTCTTACCGCTACGGTCATGCTCGCAGTGCCTCGATTTCGATCTCGACCAGCATTCTCGGGTCGACCAGCCCGGCCACCCGGACCCCGGTGCAGGCGGGGCGTACTTTGCAGAAGACCTCGTGGATGGCCCGCCCGACGGGGTCGAAGTGGCGCTGCTCCACCACGTAATAGCGGACCATGATGACGTCCTCCCTCGTCAGGCCGCCCATCAGGACGGCCTCGAGGGCGATGCCGATCGCGGTCAGGCTCTGCTGGTAGGCGTCGCCGACATGGCGCACCTCTCCGTCGACCGTGGCCGTGCAGCCGGACACGATCACGCGCTCGCCCGCCACCACGGCGCGGGCGTAGCCGTATTTCTCCTCCCAGATGCCGCCCGAAAACACCCTGTAGCCGGTGCTTTCCATACCGATGCTGCTGACGCTCATCTCGCCCCCTCCCGGCAAGAGCTACACGCGTACCGCGGCCAGCGCGTTTTCCAGTGTGAACGCGTGAGCGTACAGGGCCCTGCCCACGATGGCGCCTTCCAGTCCGTCCGGGACGAGGGAAGAGAGAGACAGCAGGTCATCGAGGCTGGAAACGCCGCCGCTGGCCACCACCGGCTTGTCGGTGCGGGCGCAGATCTGCCGGTAGAGGTCGAGGTTCGGGCCCTGCAGCATGCCGTCCTTGGTCACGTCGGTGACCACGTAGCGGGGGCAGCCGTCGGACTCGAGGCGGTCGAGGACCTCCCACAGGTCCCCGGAGTCCTGGGTCCAGCCGCGGGCGGCCAGCGTGGTGCCGCGCACGTCGAGCCCGACCGCGATCCGGTCACCGTGCTCGGCGATGATCTTCCGGCACCACTCGGGCCGCTCCAGCGCGGCGGTGCCGATGTTGACCCGGCGGCAGCCGGTGGCCAGGGCCGCGGCCAGGGAGTCGTCGTCGCGGATGCCGCCCGACAGCTCCACGTTGACGTCCAGCCGGCCGATCACGTCGGCGATCAGGTCGCGGTTGCCGCCCCGCCCGAACGCGGCGTCCAGATCGACGAGATGGATCCACTCGGCACCCGCCTCCTGCCAGGCCAGCGCGGCGGCCAGGGGCTCGCCGTAGCCGGTCTCGGTCCCGGCCTCGCCCTGCACCAGGCGTACGGCCTGACCGTCGGCGACATCCACGGCGGGCAGCAATACGAGCGACATTCAGATCCTCCGGTCGAAAGCGAGGGTCACGACAACGGGTGCGAGCAGCAGGGAGAAGACCAGGACGGCGAAGCTGAGCGGGAACGAGCCCCAGATCAGCCAGACGATCACCTGGACGAGCAGGAAGCCGAGCGCCACCACGGCGTTCTGGGCGCGATGGCGGCGGGCGAGCAGGCCGCCCTGGCGGTAGAACCGCACCGGGCGCGGGACCACGCGGGCCACGACGGCGCGGCGGCGGGCCCGGCGGGCCTGCCGCTCCTCGTTGGCCCGGATCGCGCGCGCCCGCTCGGCCTCCCGCTCCGCCCTCCGGCGCGCGCGCTCCTTGCTCATAGGGTCTGAAGCCAGTTCTTCAGCAACGCGGCGCCGGCGTCGCCGGACTTCTCCGGGTGGAACTGGGTGGCCTTGAGCGGGCCGTTCTCCACGGCGGCCACGAACGGCACGCCGTGCTCGGCCCAGGTCACGATCGGCTCGGCGAACCCGTCACCGGTGCGCAGCTCCCACTCGCGCACCCCGTAGGAGTGCACGAAGTAGAAGCGGGTGGCCGCGTCGAGCCCGTCGAACAGCACGCTGCCCGCGGGTGCCTTGACCGTGTTCCACCCCATGTGGGGCAGCACCGGCGCGTCGAGCCGCTCGACCGTGCCCGGCCACTCGCCGCAGCCCTCGGTCTCCACGCCGTGCTCGACGCCCTTGGCGAAGAGGATCTGCATGCCGACGCAGATGCCCAGCACAGGGCGGCCGCCGGACAGGCGGCGGGCGACGATCCGGTCGCCCTGCACGGCCTTGAGGCCCTTCATGCACGCCTCGAACGCGCCCACGCCCGGCACGACCAGCCCGTCGCACTCCATCGCCGCGTCGAAGTCGGGCGTCACGGTCACCTCGGCGCCGGCCCTGGCCAGCGCGCGCTCTGCCGAACGCAGGTTTCCCGAGCCGTAGTCGAGCACCACGACGTTCTTCTTGCTCACCACCACAACACCCCCGCCGTGATCGCCATCGCCGCACCGAGCGCGCAGATGGCCGCACCGATCTTGATTCCCTGCCTGGCCAGGGAGAACACGCCGCCGATCAGGAACAGTCCGATGAACACCATCACGCCGGCGAGGAGGTTGTCGGTCATAGGACGCCCTTGGTGCTCGGCACGCCGGTGGCGCGCGGGTCGGGCTCCGACGCCTCGCGCAGGGCCCTGGCCAGCGCCTTGAACTGGGCCTCCACGATGTGGTGGGCGTTGCGGCCGTACGGGACGTGCACGTGCAGGCAGATCGCCGCCTGCGCGACGAACGACTCCAGGATGTGGCGGGTCATCGTCGTGTCGTATTCGGGGCCGATCATCGGCGCCATGCCCTCGGGCTCGTGGTGCACGAGGTAGGGGCGGCCGGACAGATCGACGGTGACCTGGGCGAGCGACTCGTCCAGCGGGCACGACGCGCTGCCGAACCTCCTGATGCCCGACTTGTCGCCCAGCGCCTCGCGGAACGCGGCGCCCAGCGCGAGCGCGGTGTCCTCGATCGTGTGGTGCGAGTCGATGTGCAGGTCGCCCTCGGTCTTGACCGTCAGGTCGAACAGCCCGTGCTTGCCGAGCTGGGCCAGCATGTGGTCGTAGAAGCCGACCCCGGTGGACACCTCCACCCGGCCGGTGCCGTCGAGGCCGACCTCCACCAGGACCGAGGTCTCCTTCGTGACACGCTCGACGCGACCTACGCGGCTCACAGGACTCCTTCCAGGGCGGCGCGGAAGGCCGCCATCTCCTCGCCGGTGCCGATCGACACACGCAGCCATTCTGGCGGGCCCACCTCGCGGATGAGCACCCCGCGCTCCAACATCCCCTCCCACACCTTGCGCCGGTCGGGGAACCGCCCGAACAGCACGAAGTTGGCGTCGGAGTCGGCCACCGCCAGGCCCTTGGCCCGCAGCCACGCCACCGTTTCGTCGCGCTCGCGCCGCAGCGCGTCGACCGAGCCGAGCAGCTCGGCGCGGTGCCGCAGCGCCACCCGCGCGGCCGTCTGGGTGATCGTGGACAGGTGGTACGGCAGCCGCACCAGCAGCAGCGCCTCCACCACGGCCGGGTGCGCGGCCAGGTAGCCCAGCCGGGTGCCCGCCATGGCGAACGCCTTGGACATCGTCCTGGAGACGATCAGCCTCGGGTGTGCGGGCAGCAGGGTCAGCGCCGACGGCGTGCCCTCGCGGGCGAACTCGGCGTAGGCCTCGTCCACCACGACCATGCCGGGCGCCGCGGCCAGGACCGCCTCGATGGTCGCCAGCGGCTGCGCGGTGCCGGTCGGGTTGTTCGGGGAGGTGATGAAGACGATGTCGGGGCGGTGCTCCTCGATCGCGGCGGTGACCTTGCCGGGGTCGAGCGAGAAGTCCTCCTCGCGGGCCGCCCTGACCCACTCCGTGCTGGTGCCGGTGGTGATGATCGGGTGCATGGAGTAGGACGGCTCGAACCCCATGGCGGTGCGGCCGTGGCCGCCGAACGCCTGCAGGATCTGCTGGAGCACCTCGTTGGAGCCGTTGGCGGCCCACACCTGGGCGGCCGACAGGCCGTGGCCGAGGTAGGAGGCCAGGTCGGCGCGCAGGTCGAGGGCGTCGCGGTCGGGGTAGCGGTTGAGCTCGCCGGCCCGCGCCCCGATCTCCCCGGCCAGGTCGGCGACCAGCTCGGGAGAGGGCGGGTAGGGGTTTTCGTTGGTGTTGAGCCGGACCGGGACGTCGATCTGGGGAGCGCCGTACGGCGTCTTGCCCCTCAGGTCGTCGCGGATGGGCAGGTCGTCCAGGTTCACTCGGTCTCCGTGGGCACTCGCCAGTCGAATCGGGCGCGGATCGCGGCACCGTGGGCGGGCAGGTCTTCGGCGTCGGCCAGGACCGACACGTGGGCCGCCGCGCCCGCGAGCGCCTCACGGGTGTAGTCGACGACGTGGATGCCGCGCAGGAACGACTGCACCGACAGGCCGCTGGAGTGGCAGGCGCACCCGCCCGTGGGCAGCACGTGGTTGGAGCCGGCGAGGTAGTCGCCGAGCGAGACCGGCGCGTAGGTGCCCACGAAGATCGCCCCGGCGTTGCGCACGCGCGCCGCGACGGCCGCCGCGTCGGCGGTGTGGATCTCCAGGTGCTCGGCGGCGTACGCGTCGACGACCTTGAGGCCGTCGTCGATCGAGCTCACCAGCACGATGCCCGACTGCCGGCCGCTCAGCGCCTCGGTGATGCGCTCGGAGTGCCGGGTGGCCGAGATCTGGCCGGGCAGCTCCTTCTCGACCGCGTCGGCCAGCTCGGCACTGGTGGTGACCAGCACCCCGGCGGCGATCGTGTCGTGCTCGGCCTGGCTGATCAGGTCGGCGGCGACGTGGACCGGGTCGGCCGTCTCGTCGGCCAGGATGGCGATCTCGGTCGGGCCCGCCTCGGAGTCGATGCCGATGCGGCCCTTGAGCAGCCGCTTGGCCGCCGCCACCCAGATGTTGCCGGGCCCGGTCACCATGGTGACCGGCGCGCACTCCTCGGTGCCGTAGGCGAACATGGCCACCGCCTGCGCACCGCCCACGGAGTAGACCTCCGCCACGCCGAGCAGCGCGCACGCGGCCAGGATCGTGGGGTGCGGCAGCCCGCCGAAGTCCTTCTGCGCCGGGCTGGCCACGGCCAGCGAGCCGACCCCGGCCTCCTGGGCCGGCACGACGTTCATCACCACGCTGGACGGGTAGACCGCGCGGCCGCCCGGGACGTAGAGGCCCACGCGATCGACCGGCACCCACCGCTCGGTCACGGTGCCGCCGGGCACCACCTGCGTGGTGACGTCGGCGCGGCGCTGGTCGCGGTGGACCAGCCTGGCCCGCCTGATCGACTCCTCCAGCGCGGCCCGGACCCTGGGGTCGAGCTCGCGCAGCGCCCGGTCCAGGGCCTCGGCGGGGACGCGGGCGGAGGCGATGTCGACACCGTCGAACCTGGCGGTCAGCTCCCGTACGGCTGCCGCCCCGCGATGGCGCACGTCGTCGCAGATGAGCCGCACCTTGTCCAGGGCGGCCTCGACGTCGAGCTCGGCGCGGGGCAGCACGTCGCGCAGGTCCTCGGGCAGAGAACCGCGCATGTCAATACGGGAAATCACCCTGACAGTCTACGGAGTCCGGGCCTCGAATCAGGTTCTGTCCATTATCCGGAACGAGTGACGGCCGCGGGGTGGCGCTCGCCGACGCGCACCCCGCGGCCGTCATCACCCCGGACCGGGCCTGCCGGGGCGGTGCCGTGGCCATCACGGGGGTACGGCCACGGCAGGGGAAAGCTTGGTTCTCTCCTCTGCCCGGGACCGGCTGCCGCTAACGCCCCCGGGTCAAGAAAAACTCGCGGTAACGCAAACCTAACGTTGAGTGGTTTTTGCCGTGGACACGTGTCGCCGGACGCCAGGCCCCCGCCTGGGCGAGTGTTTTCGTATTACTTGTCCATTATGTCCGTTCCTTTTACCCTTACCGCATGGGACAGTGGCGCGGGCCCGACGGCATCCTGGTCGAGGCGATCATCCTGGACGATCGCCCGCTGCTGCGCGTCTCCCACCGGGTCAACGGCCGCACCTACCTGCGCGGCTACTGCGCCACCGTCGGCGAGCTCGGCGAACACGGCGTGGACCTGGCCCTGCTGGTGGAAGACAAGCCCCTTGACCATCTGTAGACCCCCTGCCGCCACTGTCGATCAGGCGGACGGGGTACGGCATGCACCATGGTGCGGCTGCCGGCCTATTCGCCGATGCTGGCCCAGCTGGGCACCCTGACCTCCGTCCAGGGTGCGGACTGGGCCGTGGAGATGAAATGGGACGGCGTGCGCGCCCTCGCCTACGTCGAGGACGGCGCCGTCCGCCTGATGTCGCGCAACGGCAAGGAGATCACCCCCGCCTACCCCGAGCTGCAGCTCATGGCCGGCGCCACCGGCGGGCACGCGGTCGTGCTCGACGGGGAGGTCGTGGCCTTCGACGAGGCCGGGCGGCCCAGCTTCGAGGCGCTGCAGCCCCGGATGCACCAGCGCAACCCGGCGGCCGTGGCGGAGCTGGTCAGGGCGGTGCCGGTGACGTTCATGGCCTTCGACCTCCTGCACCTCGACGGCGACAGCGTGATCTCGCGCCCCTACACCGAGCGCCGGGAGCTGCTGGAGGGCACGCTCACGCCCGGCTACCGGTGGGAGGTGCCCGTCTGGTTCGCCGACCACGCCTCGCGGGCGTTCGACTCCTCGCGGCAGCTCGGGCTCGAAGGGGTCGTGTGCAAGCGCATGAGCTCGCCGTACCGGCCGGGCCGGCGCAGCGGCGAGTGGACGAAGGTCAAGAACGTCAGGACCGTCGAGGTCGTGATCGGCGGGTGGAAACCGGGGGGCGGGCGCCGCTCGGGGATGATCGGCTCGCTGCTGCTCGGCGCGTACGACCCGCACGGCCGGCTGCGGTACGTCGGCCACGTCGGCACCGGGTTCACCGAGGCCATGCTGCGCGATCTGGGCGAGCGGCTGGCACCGCTGGAGCGGCGCGAGCCGGCCTTCGACGAGGAGGTGCCGCGCGAGCACTCCCGCGACGCGCACTGGGTGGAGCCCCGGGTGGTCGGCGAGGTGCAGTACGCCGAGGTCACCGGCGACGGGCGGCTGCGGCATCCCTCCTGGCGGGGGCTGCGGCCCGACCGCGATCCGGCCGAGGCCGGCACGGCGGAGATCCGGCCGCAGGAACACGAGGGCGACGCCGCGGCGGGCTGACCGCGACACGCCATCCCTGGCTACAGTTCGTAGACTTATGGTGACTTACAGTGACTGGGAGGTTTGTCGAGCTGCTCGGGGGATACTGTGCGGAAAACTCTGGCCACCACCCTCACCACGCTGGCGGGCGTCACGCTGGCGCTGCCCGCGGCGGCAGACCAGCCGCCGGCGGCCCCGGCCGCCCAGGCCGCTCCGGTGCCACCCGCCCAGGCCGCACCGGCCCCGTCCGTCCCGGCCGAGCAGCCCGCGCAGCCGATCGAGGCGCAGCAGCCCGCGCAACCGGCCCAACCGGCGATCAAGGCGCACCAGCCCCAGCCCGCACACCCGGTCAAGTCCGGCCGGCCCGCGCCCGTCGCCGCCGCCGTGCGGGGCCGTTCGACGTGGGGGGCCGAGGCGTCGCCGCTGATGCGCCCCGGGCGGGCCGTGCGCTACTGGACCGCGGGCAAGCAGGCCAAGGCCAAGGCCGCCGACCTGCCCCCGAGCCTGCCCGGCACGGCCGCGGCCGACGTCGTCCTGTCGGCCGAGCGGCGCAGCAGCGTGCCCTCGGCCAAGCGGATCACCCCCGGCGGGGACACCAACGGCTACGCCCGCATGCCCCGCCCGTACACGAGGGCGGCGCACAGCCGGATCAGCGGCCGCCTCTTCTTCGTCAACGCGGCCGGGCACGGCGACTCCTGCACCGCCTCCGTCGTACGCTCGGCGGCCAGGCTGCTCATCGTCACCGCCGCCCACTGCGTCTACGGCGTCCCCGAGGGCTCCACGACCGGCCGCTGGCACAGCAGCTTCGCGTTCGTGCCCGCCTACGACGGCCGGGCGGCCGGCGAGCGGCAGCGCGAGCCGTACGGGCGGTGGGGCGGCCGGCGCGCCTGGAAGCCCGACGGGTACACCGGGATGAACGGCGGCGACTGGAACTCGATCTACGACATCGCCCTCATCGAGGTCGGCCGGCGCAACCGCACCCTCCAGGAGGCCGTCGGCGCCTTCACCCCGGTCCTCAACCAGGGAGGCAAGCACACCATCGCCACCACGGGCTACCCGGGCCTGCTCGGCAGGAAGCCGTACGACGGAAGGGACCAGCTCTGGTGCCTGGGCAGGACCCGGCAGGCACAGGGGGTCACCGGCGACGAGACCATGCTCGCCGCCCGCGACGCCGACGCGGAGGCGACGGCGGGGCGGCTGGAGACGTACAACTGCCACCTGTACAAGGGCCACAGCGGCGGGCCGTGGGTCGTCAAGGGCACCGGAGACCTGGTCGGCGTGCTGTCGGCGGGCAAGGAGGACGGCGAGTCCGACGGCAACTCCGTCGCCAACGCGCTCAACCTCGAAGGCTACGGCGCGATCGTCAAGAAGGCCGACCCGCGCGGCGTGTACGACGCGCTGTCGGTCAAGCTGACGGGCCCGCGGCGCCCGGTCAGGCGCGGCGACCCCGCCACCGTCACGGCCACCGTCACCATGCGCGGCCTGATGGCCGCCGCCCAGGTGCCCGTCACGCTCACCCTGCCGTCCGGCGTGAACCTGGCCTCGGTCAGCGGCGCCACGTGCCGGAGCACCACCCGGGAGGCCGCCTGCACCATCGGCACCATCCACCCGGACCGGCCGGTCCGCATCACCGCCCGGGTGAACGTGACCAGGGACGCCGGCCACCCGCTGCCCATCGCCGCCCGCGTCGTCTCCACCCGCCTCGACCCGACCCAGCGCGACAACACCAGCACCCTGCGCCTCCCCGTCCGGTGACGCTCAGGCGGGCACCGGCGCCGGGTCCTTGATCGTGCGCGCCAGCAGCCAGGCCAGCACCGGGAACACGATCAGGCAGGCCAGCGCCGTCCGGAGCGAGGCGGCCTCCGCCACCGCGCCCACCAGCGGGCTGGCCAGGCCGCCCACGCTCACCGCCAGCCCCAGGGTCACGCCGCCGGCCGTGCCCACCCTGGTCGGCAGGAAGTCCTGGCCGAGCGTGACGTGCAGGGAGAAGGGCGCGTACAGGGCGATCGACGAGGCGGCGACGAACACGTACGCGGCGGGGCCGGGCACCAGCACCACGCCGGCGACCGCCGGGACGGCCAGCGCGTACGCCAGGCACATCGTCGGCATCCGCCCCCGGCGCGCCGCCAGCCCGCCGCCCAGCACGGTGCCCACCGCCCCGCCCGCGAACAGCACGAACAGCGCCACGGCCCCGGCCGCCCCGCCGCCCATGTACAGGGCCACGAAGGCGCTCAGGCCGACGTACACCACGGAACGGAAAACGATCACCAGCGTCAGCCGGACGAACGACGGCCAGTCGTCCCGCCCGGAGACCGGCCCGGCGGCCCGCGCCGCCTGCCCGCCCCCGGCCAGGGCCCTGATCGCCGGCAGCGTCACCACCGCGCCCAGCACCGCCGGCAGCACCAGGAACGGCGAGGCACCCAGACCCCATCCCGCCAGCAGCGGCGTCACCAGCACGGGAGCCGTGGCGAAACCCAGCGTCCCGCCCAGGGAGAACCAGCTCATCCGCACGTGGCTGCCCTCGCTGGCGACCCTCGCCAGCCGGGCCGACTCCGGGTGGTACGCGGCCACGCCCAGCCCGGACAGGGCCACGGCCAGCCAGGTCAGCACGTACGAGTCCGCCACGCCACCGGCCGCCACCCCCACCCCGGCGACGACCATGCTCACCGGGATCAGCCACGGCATGCGCCACCTGTCGGTCAGCACGCCGAACAGCGGCTGCACGACCGACGACAGCAGCGTGGCGGCCAGCACGATGCCGGAGACGGCGACGTACCCGTAACCGCGCCCGGCCACCAGGAACGGCACGAGAGCGGGGACCGCGCCCTGGTAGAAGTCCACGGTGGCGTGACCGGCCGCGAGCATGGGGATCCTGTTCACGCTCCGATCATGTCCCGGCGACCGGCTGGCCCGCTTCCGATAAAATGCCAACTTATGACGGGAATCCGCCACCTGCCCGAAGCCCCGACCGGGCGGCGCTCCCTCGCCCCCGGCGCCGGCATCGACGCGCACCGGCACGACACCCACCAGATCGTGTACGCCTGCCGCGGCGTCCTGTCGGTCACCACGGACGCCGGCACCTGGGTGGCCCCCGCCAACCGGGCGATCTGGGTGCCGGCGGGGACCGTGCACGAGCACCGGGCCCACGGGGACACCGACGTGCGGCTGGTGGGGCTCACCGACAACCCGCTCGGGCTGGACCGGCCGGCGGTGCTCGCGGTCGGACCGCTCCTCCGCGAGCTGATCGTCGCCTACACCGGCACCCCTGCGAGCGGCGGCGGGAGACATTCCGACGGGGGCGAGCGGGGCCGGCTGCTGGGCGTGCTGCTCGACCAGCTGAAACGCGCCCCCGAGCAGCCGCTCCACCTGCCCACCGCCAGGGACCCGCGCCTGGCCGCCGTCTGCGCCGCCCTGCACCGCGACCCCGCCGACAACAGCACCCTGGCGCGGCTCGCCGCCCGGAGCGGGACCAGCGACCGCACGCTGGCCCGCCTGTTCCGGGCCGAGCTGGGCATGAGCTTCCCCCAGTGGCGCACCCAGCTCCGCCTCCACCACGCCCTCCTCCTGCTCGCCGACGACGTGCCGGTGACCGCCGTCGCGCACCGGTGCGGGTGGGCGTCGGCGAGCGCGTTCATCGACGTGTTCAGGAGGGCGTTCGGGTACACCCCCGGCCGGGCCTTTACATTGTAGATTCGCTACAATTGAGCCCCGTGAGCAAATCGAAAGGCAAGGGCGGCACTCCGGCCACCATGGCGCTGACCAACGCGAAGGCCGAGTTCACGCTCCACCCGTACGAGCACGACGCCTCCGCCCAGGCCTACGGCGAGGAGGCCGCGGACGCGCTCGGCGTGCCGTACGAACGGATCTTCAAGACGCTGGTCGCGGAGGTCGAGAGCGGGCTGGCGGTGGCGGTCGTGCCGGTCGCGGGCAAGCTCGACCTCAAGGCCCTGGCCAGTGCGCTCAACAGCAAGCGGGCCGCGATGGCCGACGCCGCGAAGGTGGAGCGGGTCACGGGCTACGTCGTCGGCGGCATCAGCCCGCTGGGCCAGCGCAAGCAGCTCCCGACCGTGGTCGACTCCTCGGCCCTCGACTTCGAGACGATCTACTTCTCGGCCGGGAAGCGCGGCCTGCAGATCGAGACCGCCCCCGACAACC